>JABHYP010000545.1 GCA_018656855.1 Candidatus Latescibacterota bacterium
ATCCTGGAAAACTTTTTCACTTGAGCACTTTAGCGATAAGAACCTCAGTAAAACTGACCAGCGGAAACGTGGTTATAATCATATTCAGGGCATAGTCAACCGCATCGGTCATAGATGGACCGACCCAAAATGCTCCCGCGAGAGATGGGAAAAGATGTTGCCAAAATAAATGTTATTGATTAATAATTTGCCGCTGAATTTTTCCTCTGTGTACTTTGCATTATCTGTGGTGAAGAATTATTTTTGTTAATAATAAAGGATAAGTACGTCGTTTAAACACTACTGAACTGAATTTCTCACATAAGCAGACTTATCAAGAATAAACTTCCAGTTCAATGTTCTTTTCGGCAAGCAATTCTACAATCCGCAATGTAATTATCCAGAATATGCTCATCACCAGCGGTCCTGACTGCGCGCCGAATTTTGCCCGTATACCCGGAATTTCCGTAGTGCCGTCCGGCGGCTCCTGGAAAGTATCGATCATGACATCGGCATATTTGCCTATGGCGTTAGCCTTAAGGCCTTTTGCACGTTCAGTGTCAGTATGCTCGAAAAGGTGGTTGGCATCGCCACCGTAAGGATATGTCCAGGTTACCAGTGTCGCCTTCTTTTTCAAGATAGCTTCAGGCATGGGTGGATTGTCACCGGATGTGCATACAAGTAAATCGCCTTCTTCTATTTGATCCATATCCGCTTTTTGAGAGCAGGGAATAAACAGTTTCGGCAAACCGATACGTCCTTCGAAATTGTCCGCATTATGTGTGTGGCCTGCATGCATGTATGCATAGCATTTGTGGCCTGATGTGTAAGCGCGAGCTCCGATATCAGCCACTTTATCAAATAATTCTGCATTAGCTTTTCTGACAAGTTGAATTTTGTCGATTATCCCATTCCGGTATTTAATTCCGGTAGGCGGACAGATGGTAAGGGGTTGAGACTCCACCTTAGCGCCGCAGGGGTAAAAAATTACCAGAGAGGGAATGCCCAGCGCTGCCCTGGCAAGAAAATTTCTTCGTGATTTATTGAATATTTCCATGTTTTTCTCCTGTTTATTACCAGCCTCGAACTTTATAAAGAGAATCCACTACGGTTTTATTCCAGTTATTTCCGCCTTTGATATGACCTCCCCTCAACACGCCGGGGACCATGCCGCGCATGAGCATCCTGTCAATAATAGTACCGTGAAGGTACCAGAGTATTATGTCGTTCATTATTGCTGTCGTCGGTGCTATAGACTTTTTCCATCCTTCGGGACGGATTACACCCTCAGCATCGGACAGGTCGTCAATATGAATATCTGCGTATTCTGCAAGTGTTCTTCCCGGTGGAATTTTTTCACCGCGGGTTTTGGGACAGACTGCGATTATATAACAACCCGCAACTCTTGCTTTATCGAGCGCCGCAAGCGATTTTTCCGTTGCTGGAAGAAGTGAATAGATAATAACAACATCTTTTGCTGTAACATATATTAATTCCATATCACTTGTCGCTCCATGAACGGGGAGTCTGAGACCGCTGCACCTGTATGATGATTCACCGCTCATCTGGCCGTTTTCATCGTACACAACAAAACGGCCCCCGCTAGTTACCGCTGCAATCACCATATCAGCGGCTATGGTAACCTGCGGTTCAATTTCTTCGATGTTGTTCATTCTGCTGAAAAGGATTCTGAAAAATTGTTCCTCAAGCATATTTACCCCCAGTTTGAAAATAATAATTTTGAATTGTCTATAGGGAAAGTTGTTTTTCAATATTATTGGTTGTCAATAATAAATCAATAATAAATTACCCGAACCATTCACAATTTTTTCGTTTCGCTGCGTTGCAGTGCAAGGAAAGACGACGTTGATGAAATTGAAACAAGGCAATGATAATATATTGTAAATATTAATATTAGAATGTTGGCGAATACTTTGTTGTTTTTATTAATTGTGTTTCTCTTTTTTGAATAATCCGGATTGGCGAAAGATTGATGGATTTTTTGAAATTAATAGGTGTTAATTGATTTTTTTCCCTTGCTCTTTATTTAGAATTTTTATAATGTTAATAGATTGACTTTTTAAAATTTTCAGAAATTTATTTTTGTTCCAAAATAAATCTGAAACTAAAGGTGTTCTGGTGAAGATAGCCATATCCGGCAAAGGCGGAGTGGGAAAAACCAGTCTTGCGGCTCTTCTGTGCACCTCTTTCCA
>JABHYP010000546.1 GCA_018656855.1 Candidatus Latescibacterota bacterium
GAAAGGCGGCGGATGTGAAAATATGAGCAGGATGGCAATGCTTTCGCCAGGTGACGGACGAAGGGGAATTGTCGATTTTGTTGTTGAAACTGTACGTATCGGAGGCGGAAGGCCCTGTCCGCCGGTTATTGTCGGTGTTGGTACAGGAGCAAATTTCGAGTCATCGGCACTCATCGCAAAGCGTGCTCTTTTAAGAACGGTCGGATTGAGAAACAGTGATCCGGATTATGCTGAACTTGAAAATGAACTCCTTGAAAAAATCAATGCTCTCGGAATAGGGCCTATGGGACTTGGCGGACATTCTACAGCGTTGGATGTTTTTGTTGAAGCTGCACCGTGCCATATTGCGAGCTTGCCGGTGGCAGTTAACATTCAATGCCATTCAGCACGTCACGGTAAAATCGAGCTTTAATCTATGAATGATAATGTTATAAAAATATCTGTGCCTGCTAACAGAAAAGTTATACGCGATTTAAAGGCTGGCGACAGGGTGGAATTATCCGGCAATATTCTTGTTTTCAGAGATCAGGTCCACAGAATACTGTGTGAAATGATCAGTGAAGGAAGGCCTCTTCCTTTCAGCCTTCGGGATGCTGTCCTCTATTATTGCGGGCCGACACCTGCTCGTCACGGCATGCCTGTTGGGTCTGCTGGCCCTACAACCGCAAGCAGAATGGACATGTTTACAGCGCCCCTTCTTGAACAGGGGCTTGCTGCCACAATCGGCAAGGGAAACCGTTCACCCGAAGTGGCAGGCCTTCTGAAAAAACACTGCGCCGTGTATATGGTAGCAGTCGGAGGAACTGGTGCGTTTCTGGCAAAAAAGGTGATTGATTCGAAAGTGCTGGCTTTTGATGAATTTGGTACTGAAGCTGCACGAAAATTCACTGTGAAAGATTTACCTCTTGTTGTTGGAATCGATAGTGAGGGAAGAAACGCATTTGTTTAGAAATAGTACTAACATGCGTTGATATTCACTCAGGAAAATAGGCAAATTGAGTAAAAAAAATTTAATAAATACCGGTTCTCAGAACTCTCATAATACTACCACTCTCATTTCTAGAATCTACCCGCTACTCTTAATCTTTGTTATTGGAATGATTATCTATTCCAATAGTTTTGATTGTACATTCCATCTTGATGATTTCAACAGCATTATTGAAAATGAAGCCATTCGCAACATACGGGATGTAAATGCGATATGGAATTATCTAAACAGAAGGTTTGTAACATACTATTCATTTGCTCTGAATTATCACTTTCATCAACTCGAAGTTTTCGGATACCATCTGGTTAACGTGCTCATTCATTCAGGCGCATCATGTTTTGTGTGGTGGCTGTTCATACTCATCCTGTCCACTCCTGTAATGAGAAGGGAAAAGATCAGCAGGCATAAAAGCCTGATAGCTCTCGGCGGCAGTTTGCTGTTTTTGACTCACCCCATTCAGACACAGGCCGTGACATATATAGTTCAAAGACTGGCCTCACTTGCTGCATTATTTTATTTTGCTTCCCTCTGTTTTTACATGAAAGCCAGATTATCAAAGAAAAAGCGTATTACCACGCTATTTTTTGCTGGTTCGGCTTTAATGGCATTTCTGGGAATGTTTTCAAAAGAAACGGTTTTTACGCTGCCGTTTGCAGTACTATTGTTTGAGCTGGGTTTCTTTCGCTCCGGCAGTCCGAAAGAAATTTTAAAGAATAAAAAAATACTTCCTTTCATAATATTTCCATTACTGTTCACTCTGATAATTCCCATCCTTATGGATTTCAATTTTTCAAATGTTTTTGGCGCTGCTTCTTCGGATAGATTAGGTGAACCGCCATTGACATTTACCGTTTATCTTTTAACACAGTTTAAAGTCTTTGTGACATACATAAGGCTTTTATTTGTGCCGATTCATCAAAATGTTGATTACGATTTTCCCGCTTCCCGGAGTTTTTTTGAACTGCCTACAATATCAAGCTTTTTTCTTTTGGCAGCAATTTTCATTACTGCGGTCTGGCTTTTTCCGAAAAGAAAACTTGTATCGATAGGGATAATATGGTTTTTCCTAACGCTTTCCGTCGAAGCGGTTAAGCCTCTCGGCAACGTTATTTTCGAGCATAGGCTCTATTTGCCGATGTTCGGTTTCAGTGTCTTTTTTGTTAGCATGATATACCATATTGTTTTTAAGAGGTATTCAAAGGCCGGGCTGCTCCTTATGGCCGGACTGATATGCGTCACTTCTTTTTTGACATACCGGAGGAACAGGGTATGGAAAGATGAAATCAGCTTGTGGAGTGACGCGGTCAGGAAATCACCGGATAAAGCGAGACCGCACAATAATCTTGGAATAGTACTCAGTCACAAGGGGAAGGCTGAAAAGGCGATTGTGGAATTCCGGGAGGCATTGAGTATTTATCCTGGCTATTTAGGGGCGCGAAAGAACCTCGGAACAACTCTCAGAAGTCTGGGAAGATATGAAGAAGCCATTAATGAATATCGTGAGGTGCTTCGTGTCAATCCCAACGAAATTACGGCATATATTAATCTCGGGGTAGCTCTCAGCCAAATTGGTAAAAATGATGAGGCTGTCCGGGAATTTCGAAATGCAATTCGTATCAAACCCGATTATGCCAAGGCATACAATAATCTTGGCACTGTGCTTTTAAATCTCGGCAAGGTGGAAGAAGCTATATCAGAATATCGCATGGCGCTGCGGCTCAATCCGGATTATACTAATGCATATATAAATCTGGGTGATGCTCTTTATAATCTGGGGAAGTTTGATGACGCTGTAAAAGCATACCGCAGTGCGCTTCGAATTGATCCAGGCAATGCCGAGGCATACTATAACCAGGGACGTGCTTATTTCCGGGGGGGAAACGAAGAGGAAGCAATAATTCACTTTAAAAACGCTTTAAAAATTAATCCATATTTTCGTGATGTACATATCGGTCTTGCGAGTTGTTATCAAACCATGGGGAAAGCATCCGAAGCAGAATTTCATCTCAGTGAATATAAAAGGCTTATGAAGGAATCATCACAGATAAAATGATGAAAAGAGTTTTGATAAAATCGGTGAATCCAAGGTTATAGTGTTTTATACATAAGATTGTCCGGTTCCGTTATACAGGGCAGACACGGGAAATCGGGCAGGTACGGGGGATTGGGCAGACACGGGGATCTTGCCACTACAAGCAACATACAATTTTTTAATAAAAAGTGCCTATATGTGATTTGTGTCACAGAATTATGATATAATAAGACTCTATATTTAGTATTGAAATTAATCTGGTTTGAAATGTGCCGGATATAATTATTGCAAGACTATAGCTTTAATATTGTTACGCAAGATAAATGAAAATTATTTTTCTTTTTTTCTTTTATTAATAACAACAATATCTTGTGTATGAAGAAGAAGTATTATACAAAATATGCAATTATGTGCAGAATAGTATAATTCACTTTTCATTGATTTTGCAAAATTAATGAAAAAATAACAAAAAAAATCTTGACAGTTACTATCCTTTATAATAAATTTAAATCACATATGTAACTGATTAAACTATTATTTGCGACTTAATCTAAGCGATCGAAAATAATGTACATGACTAAGCTATTGTATAGTATTGGCTTACTTATGTTATGATGTTTCTGTTTTTATGTAATTGTAAGGACAGGACAATCTGTAATAATTATTGTATCAATACACATTTAACGTTCAACTCTGTTTCTAAATTAAGGAAAGGGGGGTGTTTTATTCTGCAACCCGCGAAAAATTTTAAGTAGAGTATTTATAAGCATGGAATCATTAATTATTCAAAGGAGGGCAATGCATGTAGGAAAACGCAGTTACTTTTTACCATTTTTCTATTATTTAGGATGATGCAATGTTTCCTTCGAAAGGAGATGGGAATGAAGTTTAAATCGATCTTATTTGTTTTATGTTTAACTATGGTTTTTTCGGCAAGTGCTTTCGCTGTTGACCAATTCACAATTTCCGTGAACACTGGCACTATGGCCGGAGGAACTCAGAATTTTATTCAAACTGCAGGAGCTGTAGATGTTCCTGTACTTATTCTTGATTTTACGAATGATGATACCGTGTCAAAGGTTCTCAATTCGTTTGTTTTGACAACAGGCGGTAATAATGCCTCTACTGATGAAAGTCAAGATGCTGACGAGGCTGATTTGTTTGCCTATCATGATGTCAATGAAAACGGTATTGTTGACCCGGCCGACACCAAGGTTCAAACAACTGCAGTAGTCATTCCGGTAACAACCGGTGCCGCTGTAGAGTTGGCTTTTGGTCTTGACGTAGATGTAACTGTCGCTGCAGGGGCTACAGAAACGATAATCATTACAGCGGATTTTACTGCTGATTTCACAAATACAACCGCTGATGATGTCATCGATCTGATATGGGCCAATGCAGGAACGGCTCCGGTTACTACTCCGGCAACCGCTGCATTTGTCGATACCGGAACTGCAGCTCAAGATGCCGGTGATACCGCTAACACACCGGATATTACTGCTGTAGATATTGTAGCCAACGAAGTTACCATAATTGATACACCTGCTACGGCACTTGCTTCCAGGGTAGTTGGTAATAAAGCACAGAACGTAGCTGTGCTGGGGGGTAGACTTACCAACACCAGTGCTGTTAACAACCGCATGATAACTTCATTTACGCTCAAAGACGGTACTTGGGAAGCCGTTGTAGGTGATGTGAATACCGCGCGTCTTTACCTTGACGCCGGTTCTTCAATTGGTGCTTATGACACGGGCGACCTTCTGCTTTCAACCGATACATCTATAAGTGCGATAGCAGAGGCTCTAGAAATATTAGGCCTTCATCTGGCACCACTTGCAACAGCCGATATACTTGTTGTATTCGACCTCTCAGGTACTGGTGGTGTACCAGGGGAGTCTTTGGTGGCATCTGCCCAAGAAGACATTATTGTTGAATTCGGTGATGCAGCTCTCAATGTCGATGGGCAGGAGGCAATTGATGATGCAGGTGCTGCTCATGCTCCTGTTACCGTGGATATTGAACCCCTAACAATTACCGCAGTTGAGACGCAGGACTTAGATGGCGATGGACTACTCGATCATCTTAAACTTACCGCTTCCGATAACGTGAGCGACAGTAAGTGGGGTTCCCTGAGTGCAGTCGACCTCCAGATTCAAGACAGTGCTGGTGGTAGTGATGCAACTCTCGAACCTTTCGACAGTACCACCAATGGTGATACAGCTAACAATACTGTTATCTACCAGGGTTTTGTCGAGAGTTCTATGTTAGCTGCAGACAGAGGTACTGATGGCTTGCCGGATATTGTACTTGTATCTGGCAACTACGTTACTAACGCGAATGGTACAAAATCGCTGCTCGCGTTCACTGGTTATAATGCCGGCGGATCTCCTGAGCTTCAGGTCGCTACAGTTGACAAGGCTGCTCCGATTGTTTATAGTGCATACACCGGGGACACTGAGCCTGACGGCCATGGAGATCAGATTACGGTCACGTTTTCTGAAGCGATGAAGAACGATAATGCAAATTCTTACCAGGGAGTAACGTTTTCAGATGCAATTTTCGGTGAATATATAGCTACAGCTGGAACGGTAACTGGTTCATCTATCGTTTATACCGTTACCGAAAAGGGTGCGTACGACACCGAATCCAAACCGGGATTCACTTACAATGCCACTACTGGTGGCCTCAAGGATGCCAATGATGTAGAGGTTGAAGAAGGTGTTCTACAACAATCCGAAACCGAGGATAAAACGCCTCCAGCTATCATATCTGCCATGACCGGAGATAACTTAAACGACGAGGCGTACGCTGGTGTCACTCTTTTTGAGACCGCTGGGCCGAACGGCCGTATTGAAACTCTTGTTCTCACATTGTCGGAAGCCATTCAGTCGAATGGCGATGGTGACATAGACGATATTATTGGTCTGTTAACCATCAGACATCC
>JABHYP010000547.1 GCA_018656855.1 Candidatus Latescibacterota bacterium
GCCCATAAGTTTGTTTTTCCTGATAATACGGTTATCGGTCCTGCGAATTATCTTGTGCTTTGCAGGGACATGTCGCTGTTTACCGCGCTGTTTCCAGATGTAAGTAATTATGTCGGTGACATGAACTTCGGCTTAAGCTCAAGGGGTGAATTGATAAGACTTTATGACTCTCAGGGTGATATTGTCGATATCCTTACATACGACAATAACCTGCCCTGGCCCGAAGCAGCTGATGGCAGCGGCGCCACGCTTTCCTTACAAAGCCCGGAGCTTGACAATTCTCCTCCCGAAAGTTGGGCGGGATCTGTCATGCACGGCACACCGGGAAAGAAAAATGAATATATTGTGAGTGTCGAAGAACCGAACCTTCCCGCCGAATTATCGCTCGGCCAGAATTATCCCAATCCGTTCAACACTATGACTGTCATACCGTTTTATATGCCTGAAGCTGGCAGGGCAACAGTCGAAGTGTATTCAATTCTCGGTCAGCGTGTGGCTAATATTCTTGATAGACATAAGCCTGCCGGGCATCAAACGGTTGTATTTCATGCGGATGAACTTGCTGCCGGAATATACTTCTACACAGTTAAAACGGGTGGAATAATGAAGACTCAACAGATGATGTATATTAAATAGTTTCTGTAACCGGAGGATATATTCAGCTTAATAATTTTAAGTACTTAATTGAAAATAATACGTTTAAAATGTGCATAAATGAAAATATTACAAAAAATCCCTCTTTTACTCATTACGATTTCCTCGATTATTGTATTAAACATCCATTCCGGATTCTCCGAAGAAGCAAAACCGCTTATCAATGAAGTCATGAGTTCAAATTCGCTCACCATACAGGATGAAGACGGTGATTACTCTGACTGGATAGAACTGTTCAATCCCGGTGACACTCCTATTGACCTGACTGATTATGGGCTGTCCGACAGGCCATCAGAACCTTATAAATGGGTTTTTCCGTATATTATTATTAATCCCGGGCAGCATCTGCTTGTTTTTGCTTCTGGAAAAGACAGAAAAGCCGTGGTGAAACATTGGGAAACAGTTATTACACAGGGTGATGAATGGAAGTATTTTGCCGGAACTATAGAACCTCCTGAAGACTGGATGTCTGTCGAGTTTGACGATTCCGGATGGGGCACCGGCCCCAGCGGTTTTGGATTTGGAGATAATGATGACGAAACTATAATCCGGCAAGTGACCGCATTTTATATTCGTAACAAATTCAATGTCGAGGATGTTGCAAATATTAACCATTGTCTCCTCCAGATAGATTATGACGATGCATTTGTCGCTTATATAAACGGAATTGAAATTGCGAGGGCAAACATCCCGGGGGCAGTAGATATCCCCCCGCCAAACTTTCAGACTGCGACGGAATCCATAGAAGCTAAAATGTATACGGGAGGAAACCCTTCGGCATTCAGTATTGACAATGTTCAATCGCTGCTCAAAGCGGATGAAAATGTGCTTGCTATCCAGGTGCATAATCGCAATATCCTGGATAGCGATATGACGGCGATTCCCTTTTTGACTTTCGGAATGTCCGCTCCACCCGCAAATCCGAGAGGGCTGCCCGAAATACTGAGATTTTCTCTGAAAAACAACCTGCACACCAATTTTAAGATCAATGCAACAGGTGAAACGTTAGTTTTGTCAGATAGTTTTGAAAACATATGTGACCAGGTGGACACAGGGTCTTTTTCTTCCGATCTGTCGAAGGGTAGACAGCCTGACGGAGGAACTCAGTGGGTATATTTTACTGAACCAACGCCTGGAGAAAGTAATATTACTAAGGGATTTTGGGGCTTTGCAGATTCCGTAAAGGTATCTCATTCCGGCGGATTCTACGATGACAGTATATCATTGGCACTCTCAGTCAATTCACCCACCGCTGAAATTCGTTACACATTAGATGGTAATGATCCCACGGAAAGTTCTAATTTATATGTTGGCTCTTTACCTATTGATACAACAACCGTATTAAAAGTCAGAACATATGATACCGGCTATTTGCCTGGACTGATAAATACTCATACCTACATTATTAATGAACCTTTTACTTTACCGGTAATCTCAATAGTTACTCCTCCAGCTAACTTATGGGATGAAGAAACCGGTATATACGTGGATAAAGATATTGAAAAGCGAAAAGACTGGGAACGGCCCGCACATATTGAGTTTTTTGAAAACGATGGTACTCTTGGCTTCTCATCCCAGTCTACTATCAGGCTTTACGGTAGAACAGCGATAAGACTGGCACAAAAATCTTTATCTGTTTTTGCACGAAGCGAGGCTGGCATAAGCGATATAAACTATCAATTATTTCCGAATAAACCAATTTATAAGTTTGAATCGTTCCTGTTGCGCAGTTCCAGCGACGACTGGTCTATCACTATGCTTCGCGATGCTATGCAGCAATGTTTGCTTGAAGAATATTTTGCGATAGATATTCAAGCATACAGACCTTCGATTCTACTTTTAAATGGGGAGTACATGGGAATTCATAACATTCGCGAGAAATACAATGAAGACTATCTGGCTTCCAACCATGGCATCGATCCTGAAAATATTGATTTTGTTATGGACGATATATTGCACGAATTTATGGAAGTCCTCGCAGGAGATTTGACTGATTACGAAGCAATGCTGAATTACGCCAAAGACAATGATATGAGCTTGACGGAAAACTATGAATATATTAAAACCCAGATGGACACTGATGATTTCATAGATTATATAATTGCAGAAATTTTTATTGCAAATTACTCCTGGAATCATAATAGAAAAGTCTGGAGACCCTCAACAGCCACAGGAAAATGGAAATGGCTCATTTATGATCTTGATCGAGGTTTTACTTCAAAGTATAGCACCTATTCAGATAATACGCTCGAAATTATCATCGAGGACGATCTTTTGTTTCAAAGACTTCTTGAAAATCAAGAGTTTAAGAATGATTTCATTCAACGATTTGCCAACCATCTGAATTTTTCTTTCGAGCCAGAACGAGTTATTCATATCATAGACAGTTTAAAAACTGCAATTGAACCGGAAATGCCGGGGCATATTGCTAAATGGGGAAGTTTGGGTGGAATTCCTGATATGACAACCTGGGAGGATAATGTTGAGGTATTGCTGGTATTTGCCCGCGAGCGTCCATCTTTTGTTCGAGACCACATTATCAAACACTTTACATTAAAAGGAACAGCAGAACTAACACTTATTTCTTCCGATCAGGATGGCGGAAGAATCAGTATCGGCGGTATTAATATACCGGGCAGTACTTTCACAGGAACCTATTTCAAAGGTGTTCCCCTGCAGATAGCGGCAATTCCCAATCCGGGATATCGATTTGCTGGCTGGACGGGTGTAACACCGGATGATTCAGCATCGGTTTCAATTTTATTAACCGGAGATGTATCGATTACAGCGCTTTTCGAAGAAGACAGCAGTACTTTAAATACAATCGTGATAAATGAAATTAATTACAATTCCGCTTCAGATTTTGACACAGAGGATTGGGTCGAACTCTATAACAATGGTGATAAGGCAATTGATCTTACCGGCTGGATTTTCAAGGATGAGGATAATACACACGAGGTTGTTTTTCCTGAAAATACGGTTATCGGCGCTGAGAACTATTTTGTGCTTTGCAGGGACATGTCGCTGTTTACCGCGCTGTTTCC
>JABHYP010000548.1 GCA_018656855.1 Candidatus Latescibacterota bacterium
TCCTGAGCTTTCTCGAAGCGGCTAGGAAGGGCTAGTTCCTCGCGGACTGTTTTTCGGGATAGGTGAAGCCCCGGATTCTGGAGTGCGAATCCCGCAAGAGACATTTTCTCCCACTGTTCCATTTCACCAAAAGACCGTCCATCTATAATGATTTCACCCGACACCGGATTGTCTATCCCCGCTATGAGCCTTGCAAGCGTGGTCTTGCCGGCTCCGTTCTGGCCGGTTAAAAACATCACTTCGCCGCTTCCGAGTGAAAAAGAAACATTATCCAGTACTGGTTCTTCCTCTCCGTACGCAAAAGAAACCGACTCCAAAGAAAGCATATCTGAAGTGTTATCTCTCTTCGAGGCTGCCGCCGTTTCGTATATTGGTAAAGGATACATTATTTCGGGGGAGTCATCCGGCCCAAGATGAATTTTCCTCTGAAACCGATAATTCGGAAGAAGCCAGTAATCTTCAGCAATAAGAGCGGAACCATCATGTTCCTTTATGTGAGAAGCGATAATGTTGAGAAGCGGCGCTCTGAAATCAGCATCTATCTCGGTCATCAGGCGGTCAAGAAAGAGGAACCGCGGGCAGGATATGAGTGAACATGCAATGATTACTCGCTGAAGTTCGCCACCGGAAAGAAATCGTACATTTCGTTTAAGAAGACGGCTTATTCCGAGGGTATCGGCATACCGGTCGATCAAATCATGCATCAGTGATGGCTGGACGCCCCTACATTCGAGCGGGAAAGCAAGCTCTTCTATGACAGACCTTTTTATACCGGAAACCTGGTTGTAAGGATTTTCGAGAATGATTCCCGCCTCATCTCTGTACTCACCCTGATTTAGCGGTCTGCCGCAGAGTTCGATACGTCCATCGAGTCTCCAGTTGTGCATCCATAACGGTAGAAAACCGCAGAGCGCAAGTCCCAAAAGTGTTTTCCCGGAACCGGCCTTACCTGAAACGATACACATTTCACCTGCATCGAGATCAAGCGAAATGTCGCGGAAAAGCGGCTTACTCTTTCCGGGAAGCGAGAGAGCGAGATGTTCGGTTTTCAGAACCATGATAACACAAAGATAAGAGTAATTACAGCCAGGAATATACCATCAGGCCAGCCATATTTGAGAACATTAAGGTGGCTTTTTCGTCCCGGATTGAGAAATCCGCGGGCAGTCAGCGTCAAAGAGTTTTCGGATATCTCCTCAAACATAGATGAAAAAATGGGATTGAGCGTGGGAAGCAAAGCACGAATTCGCTCAGAAGTGCTTTCGATGCGCACTCCGCGGAGTTTTTGCGCTGTGATTACCTCATCCACACGCTCGGTGAATCTTGGAACAAGCCACAATGTTCTGAAGAGAATGAGAATCACGACAGGAGGTATTCTGAGGTCGATAAGCAGAGCGAATATCTCTTCCGAATGAACCATCTTTGATAAATACATGACAGTCATTACCGGTGCGGCGATATGTAAAAATTTTATCAAACCGGCAACTGTCCCTTCAGGCGATATTCCGAGAGGTCTCCATTTCACTCCATGTATCAGAAAAAGAAAAAAGGCGGCAATTATAAGGATTTTTATGAAAGCGCCGGTAAGGTTAGTACCGGTTCGTCCGGGGATACAGAGTATTGCAAGGAGCCACAGTATCAGAATTCCCAATCCCTGGTGTACCGGCAGAATCAGCATTATAAGCGCCATCTCAATAGCGACGATTATATGTGTAAGCGGGTGAAATTTCATCGTGATTCCAGATTCCAGCAGGGGTTTACAGCAGCAAACCCTTACATCAACATTTCATAATTGAGCATTGAGAATTCGTTGTCTTTTCCTTTACGCTTTTGCCTTCACCACTAACCTATTCAGGGCAAACACGTAGGTTTGCCCCTACATTTTATCCTTTACACTTTTGTCTCTGTGCCTCATTTATATTTTACTTTTTTGCGCCTTTTTGCGGTAATCCTTTATTTTGCCTTTGCCAATTTTCTTCGTGTTTGCAAAGGCTTACTTATCAGGCTTAATCATCGGTAATTTCGGGAAATAATGTGTTGCTGCAGGACAGACGATTGAGCAGGTATGACGGCATCGATCTCACCATGGCGAGGCATATCAGAGAAGTCATGAGCTTATCCACCGGGTCGGTAAAAAGGCTTCCGAGAAGAACACTCTTCCAGACAGGCAAACCGGAAGCTTTGAAGAACGTGGTGACGAGGTCTGAACCGGCGAGTGAAACGCCTCCGAATGCGAAAAAGGTCACAGGCGCTGATGATATTGTCGTTGCAAGCCCGATAATAAGCCCTCCGAGGACTGTGATTTTTACACTTTTAAGAAAACCAGCCCTTGCCATAACAGCAGATGCGACAGCTATCACAAACACTGTCCCGGAATATGCGATCGCTGTCGGCACAGCGGTTAAAGTCAAAATAACAAGAGCGGATAATCCCACCATAACGCCGTATTTCCAGCCGCACAATACGGAGATAAGAACAGTGCCAATGGAATCGAGATACAGCGGCAGCTTTAGGACGCTTACAAGATAGCCTATAGATACGTTCAGCGCTGCCCCGAAAGCGATCATGCCGGCTTCAAATGCGTTTATACGTCTCAATAAATTTTCCCCGCCGTACGAGTTGTGGTGAACAGTATCAGGTCTGAAAAAATAAATGCGTTTCTTTCTCAAATAACACTTAATAATAAAACGATATATCAGAAGTGAAGAATAGTGACTTATTTAAAATGTTTAATTTTTTCCGTGTTGTCGAGTCTTTTTTTATTGTCAGGATATACTTTATAGCTTCTGCTGTTCACGGATAAGCCATGAAACACCCGGTTTGAAACTCAAAACTCGAATACAACGCCTATATGAGCGCTTGTCATATCGGTTTTTGATTTTTTAACATCGTAAACGAGATCCCCGGTGTTGGGATCTTCCCCAATAGAGCCCTTCCTGAGATACTCGGCTTCGCCACCCTGCCAGTAGAGGAATTTGAAGTCGATTAGAACA
>JABHYP010000549.1 GCA_018656855.1 Candidatus Latescibacterota bacterium
AGGTGTGGATGAAAGACGTTCAAAAGACAGCATACTCGAAATAGTAGAGAGTTACCTGGTCTCGAAAGATATACGGTTAAGAAAGGCGGCTGAAAAAAAATTATGGGCGCTTGATCTTCATTTCAAAGTTGGTTCGAACGTAAACAAAATTGATATAGATAGTAACAAGGCTAAATATGGGGACAGAGTGCCCAAACCTTTTCGTGGTTATAATGATCAGTTTGTTGGCTATTTAAGGTTGGAATCCTGGAAAAACACATTTACATACGCCAATAAAAGCAATCTTTATCAGTCACAGCTCGATATGAAATATGTTCGCTCAGGGAACAAGCTTGAGAAGGGGAAAACTATATATAAGGAAGAGGATGATGATCTGATTTATTATAATAAATATACATATAACCATCCCAAGTTTATATTGAAACCTTATATAGACACCACGCTTAATTCGGAGCTGTATTCGGGGAAAGGAACGCATCCGATCAACCTCGCTGTCAGTGCCGGTTTGACCCGTAAATTCTCCGAAATGCTGAATCTGGTTGTTAATGTTGGATTCAGCGCTGACAGAAATTACTTAACGAGTGTGAATGGAATGGGATTTTCAAGTAAAATCAATTTTGGAATAAACTATCCCAAAAATAAGTTTTTGACAAAGGACATTTCATTTAATTCTGAAATACGAATGCAGTATAAGCCTTTAGAACGCTATGATAATGAGTTTGCACTTCAGAACCGAAACGATTTTACGATACAGATATGGAGAAGATTCGATCTGACAATTCACATCAATTCCTATATGTACCGTAATTCAAAGATTAATAAGCTTGCTACGGGTATGGTTTACGACTTCACACTCAATTACTCCATGGACTGGAAATTATGACATGGATGATGCGGTTATCATCACCGAGTTTGAAAAACTTGCCCGGCGGCTGGGAATTGTGATACGCTATAATATCGACGGGCCTTCCGGATTATGCACAGTCAAAGGCGAACGCCTGATGTTTATCGATAGAACTCTTAATCGGAATGTGAAAATAGATCTGTATGTTCGTGAATTTAAAACCCTCGATTTGGAGGGTATTTTTGTTGTTCCGATTATTCGCAGGCTTCTAGGTTTGGAAAATGACACCTCGGAATGGTAACATGCTTTCAGTGGGTTTTGGTTATACGAAGGCGCTTGCGGGATTTTGTCTTCGTGCCCCTCGCGCTCACGGGTGGCCGGTATCGGTTGCTATTGGGCCGTCCAATGTATGTAATCTGCACTGCCCTCTGTGTGCAACCGGTTCAAATTCATTGACACGTCCCAAAGGCTGTATGAGTTTGGAGGAATTCAAACGGATTATCGACGGTCTTCCTTCGAGTGTGAACGAGTTATATCTGTGGGGACAGGGCGAGCCGTTTACAGCGCCGGATTTTCTTTCTATGGTCAGTTATGCTTCGCGGCATGGATTAAAAACCATTGTCTCGACAAACGGCCACTTTCTCGATACCCCCGATGAAATTATTAACAGCGGACTCGATATCCTCATCGTTTCGCTTGACGGGGCGGATTCGGATACCTATACATCGTACAGGGTTGGCGGCGATTTCAACCGTGTGATCAAGGGAATAAAAGATATCGCAGAGGCTGTCAAAAAAGCAGGCGCTGGACCGGTTATCGAACTGCAATACCTGATAACCTCCCAAAATGCCGGCGGCAGTGATGCATTCAGGGCTCTTGCACGTAAAACAGGCGCGCATCATGTCGTATTCAAAACTTTACAGGCCTCCTCGATGGAAAACGGAAAGCTTTATCTGCCCGATGATACCGGGCTCACACGGTATAGAAACGAAACCGGCGGCAGGCTGGAAACTGACAGGTGGTGGTTTCTCAAAAACCGCTGTTTCAGGCTTTATCACAGCCTTCAGATAGACTGGCAGGGAAACGTTCTTCCCTGTTGTTTTGACAAAGACAGCACATATATTATGGGAAATATATTCAGGGATTCTCTTGTTCATATCTGGAATTCACCAAACTACCGCTCATTCAGAAGTACGCTGAACCGCCATGGGAGAGTATTCCCCATGTGCAAAGACTGTACCGAAGGTTTGAAAAAAAAGTATATAAAATGATGGAAGAAGAGGGCTCGTGGCATTAAAAGTGTTGTTTAAAAGTTTTATAGATTATGTTAAGCGGCATTCGGTATTAGTGCGTTTTGGGGTGGTAATTGTTATTTTTACAATTTTACTGCATAATATTCAACCACAAAATATTATAGAAGCATTCAAGCATGCGAGACCTTCGTACCTTTTTCTTTCATTATCTTTTTTGATTCCGAACATCCTTATCCAGGTATTGAAATGGGATTACATCCTGCGAACACTTTCTCCTAAGCCGTCGTTCAAATCGGCATTCGTTTCCCTTCTCGGAGGTTTTTTCCTTGGCGCTGCTTCTCCGGGGCGTACCGGAGAGTTTATGCGCGGTTTTTTAATTCCGGAACATTCTCCCGTCAAAACTGCATCATTAACAATAGTGGATAAAGGTTTTAACATGATAACAATCACTGTTGCCGGTCTTTTTTCACTCGGACTGCTTCTGCCCTGGCCGCTGTCGATTCTGCCAATCCTGGGCGAACTTATTGTTATTATAGCGCTTCTCAATATTCATCGCCTTGAGCCGTTTCTCGCGAGGCTTCTCCATAAATTTACAAACTCTGAACAGGTTGATAATGCCCTTACCGCTTTCGATGCGTTATCACGGAAAAATGTTCTTGTAATGACAGGTTTTTCCATAGCTTTTTATCTTGTGTTTGCCACCCAGTTTTATCTGATGATTTTATGCTTCGTTGATCTTCCGCTTTCGGTGGCGGTTAAGACTTTGCCGGTCGTGTACCTTATCCAGCTGGCTCTGCCTATTTCTATCGGGGAATTCGGGATTAAGGAAATGGCGGCGGTGAAGTTGCTTGTTCCCTTCGGTATTGCATTGGAATCCGTTTTCAGCGCGTCGCTTACGAACAATGTGATTGTGTTTCTACTGCCGAGTCTAACAGGTGGGATTATACTTGCGTTTTACCGTTCCCGGCCTGATTTAAAAGTTCGCTCATCAACCGATCATACAGTTCAGCGGTGAGATCAATAACATCGGTAAGCCGTTTCTTAAAACGCCTTGTGTTTTTAAATCCGAGCAGTCTCGATACTCGTGAAACTTCATCTGCGGAAGCCGGAAGCGTATTTACAGCGCGGCCGGAACCGATTCGTACCGCTTTTTCCACATCGCAAAGAAAAGTGTAAAATTCTATTAACACAGTAGCATCGTGTTTTTTCAGAATATTTGCCGAGCCAAGGGCTTTGAGTATCAGTTGTGTTTCACGACGCCTTATAGATGGATTCGCCGAGCCGTGATGAGCTGCGTATGTATGTGCAATAAAATCAATATCAGCCAGACCCCCGGCGCCGGATTTGACATTTATGAGTCCGGGATATTTCTCTCTTGTTTGTTCAATTCTAACTGTCCTTATATCCATTATTTTCTTCAGCTCAGCATGAGAAAAAGGAGCGCCATAACTGAAATTCTGAAGCGCTTCAATGATTTTTCCACTTAGATTTTTACTGCCTGCAACAGGCCTTGTCCGTATATGTGCAAGACGTTCCCATTCCGACGCACGGTGATCGAGGTACCGCCTGTATTCATCGTAAGAGACTGCCAGAACGGAATTTCCGCCCTCGGGCCTGAGACGCGCGTCTACATCATACATTTTATTTGCACCGCCTCCGCCGGTGACTATAAAGAGAATATGTTGAGCCAGTTTGATTGAAATTTGCGGGAACTCGATAGAGGCTGCATTTTTAGTTGTTGCCCTGTAAACAAAAATCAGGTCAAGATCAGATCCGAAATCCATCAGTCCTGCCCCGAGCCTTCCCGCGGCAAGAACTGTGAAAGTAAAATTGCTAGAAAATTTACCTCCGGCCAGAACATTGATTGCGCGGTTGTAAGCCGCCTGTACGATATATTCGGCGACTTTCGATAGTTCCTGAAAAGTAGTATGAGTATCGGAAAGTTCGGTTATGTCCCGGGCGCCGATTCTCAATTTCTCACGGTTCACCACATCAAGGCAGGCGCGGGTGAATAATTCGTCGGTTTTTGTTTCAGCGCCTATGCGTTTGAGTTCGCGTTGTATTTCCCGGGCGTTAAGGGGATGAAGTATTTTGCCTGACTCGACCAGCCAGTCCAAAAGAGAAGGATCGCCAACAAGAATGTCGGTAAGAAAGAGAGAACCGTGTGTTATGGATAGAAGCAGTCCAAAAAAAGTATAGTTGGCGTCGATAGAGTCAAAAAGCGTATGTCGAGCATGGTATGAGTCAGTAATTCTTGAAAATCCTTTAAGCGCCCCGCCGGGATCGGGCAGGTCCGAAAGCGCTTTGAGAAGTTTCGGTACAAAATGCTCAACCGACGAATGTACCGCTGATTCAGGTGTGCGGGTTTCTTCACCAAAAACGAGCCGCGACAGAATCCGTGCGCTTTCCCGCGGTTCCTGAAATCCAAGACTTTCCATAAATCGTTTTACTTTCTCATCTTCAGGGGGATTGAGAGCAGCATGTAAGGCCATCTCTTCAAATGAACCTGTTTCGTGGATGCTGAAAACATCATTGTAAACGCTCCTGACAGATTTCAAAGTGTGTTCCAGTTCCCGTAAAAAAGCCGAAACCGGGTTTTGCTCGCCGGAAGCGAAATGAATGTACGATACTAGCTCCTCAAGCTCTTCACCTTTTTCCGGAAGCGTAAAGGCCGGTAAAAGTTCCCGCCATTGGAGTGCATTTTCAATTTTACGGTAAAAAGTATATGCCTCTGAAAGTATCGTGTATTCACCGTCAGTCAATGCTCTGAAATTCATGAGAATTTTAAGGGCGGGAAGTGTTCCGGTGCATCTTACTTCGTTGTGAATGCCACCCGCCAGGAGCTGAAGGCACTGAACAACAAACTCAATATCCCTTATTCCGCCCGGAATTAGTTTGAGATGAGTTTTTTTGCTGCCTTCCGCAGTGACTCGGGCTTCGATGCGGTTTTTCATGTCCACTATTTCTCGGTTCGGACTCCTGGTGATATGCGGCGGGAAAATAAAGTGTTCGAGTGAATCCAGAAA
>JABHYP010000550.1 GCA_018656855.1 Candidatus Latescibacterota bacterium
ATTCCCGGCTTAGCCGGATTGCGCTCTTTCTCCGCGACTATCGGCACACTGCACTCGTTGGTCTTGAAGACATTCTGAACAAGGAGCGCAACCTCGTTGAGACGCCTGTAGATCACAGGGTTAGGCATTTCGTCCGGCACTACAATCTGATAGTCCGACTTGCCATCCACCGCCAACATCAGATCGTCCGCATGAGCGGCCAACGCACCCGCCAGGCATACCAGTCCAGCAATAACAACCGTTCTCAATGGCATGGCCCGTCCTTTCATAAAAGAAGTCTTTCTACTATCCATGATCCGTTTCGCTTCTCGTGCCTTCTTCATCTTAGTTAACTATTGTTTATATGGTTTCCTTACAAGAACATTCTTCTGACAATAGTGTTGTATAAGCCTGAATCGAAATAATTAATCCGATATTCCCCATATCAACATTCATAAATACACAAAATCTCCATAATTTTGTTAGTTAAATATGGGGAATATGGGTTATATGCTCCTTCTATCATAAAGAGTATATGGTATATCAGATGTGATTAAAATATAATCGAAAATTGAACTAAGTGGAAATATAAAATAATGTGTTGTACAAGTTTTATGCGTATATGAGCTTCCTCTCCCAATAATAAAAATTCAAAATTCCTGATTTCATTTTATTGAGTCCTGATTATTTATAATATTTCAGCATACGTGTCTACTGCAAAAGCGCTCTCATGTATCCGATGGTATACGCTGTGCCGCTTGCCGATATGTGTCCCAATCTTTTTTCATCTTTGAAATGCGGCACATGATCTGGAACCACCGTACCGTTAAAACCGACTTCCGCGAGAGTTTTCATTACCGCCGACATATCAATATAACCATTATCGACGAAAGTTTCATGAAAGCGCGGCAGAGGAGAACTCACGTTCCTGAAATGCACAGTAAAAATATGGCCTGTTTTGCCAAAATGACGTATTGCGCCGATGACATCTTCCCCTTTGCCGTCAGGTCCGGCCATCTCACCCCATGTTCCCACACAGAAACTGATTCCAGAGTATTTGCTGTGATTGGCTATTTCCATCGCACGTTCAAAAGCTTTCCTGCTGCTGAAAAGCCGCGGACATCCCCGGAGCGAAACAGGCGGATCGCATGGATGCATGGCAAGCCTCACTCCCGCATCCTCGGCGACCGGCAGTACTCTTTTTATGAAATATTCATAGTTGTCCCATACTTCTTCTTCAGAATAAACCCGGCCGTAAGCAAGGGATTTCTTCCGGGCTTCTTCGAGATCAAACAACCTCGTATCGCAGCCTCGGATATTTATCACTCCTGTCGAGTAGACGCTGCCCGCTCCGAAGCCATAAGTGGTGGTGTGAAGACCGGCTTTACCGAGGTTTCGTATGAATTCCTGTAACTGCTTGATTTTCTGATCCCTGCCGGGAAGGCCAAGTATAAATTGATCTGAATTATAAGCATCGAGGATGTCGGTGCTGAACAACTGGAGGCCGGCTGCCTCAACCTTGTTGCGATAGTTGAGAATATCGGTGTAAGTTACTTCCCTGCCGGGAAGCCATGCCTCGATATATTCTATTCCCAACTGCCTTATGAAAGTGAGTTGGTCTTCATCGGGTATGCCGTTCACTATCAACGCAAGTTTTATACCGGGCTCAATTTCATGCGGTACCGCATTATTCTTTTCAACCCGGCATTCCACGGTGCCGCTCTGTAAAATTTTACTGCCGAAAACACCGGCAAAGGCGGCTTTCACGAAATTTCTTCTTTCCGGATTAAAACCATATTCCATATTTATACCTTAACTCTTCACTTTTTTACCTTTTGCGCCTTTTTGCGGCAATCCTTTCTTCTTCCTTTATTCTTTATTTGTTTTCATGTTCATTCTCCGTAAGAAGGCGTGACCTTGCCGGTGTATTCACCTGAAACAATTCATCAGCATGGTATGAACTCCGCACAAGCGGGCCGCTCGCCACTTTCTGAAAACCCATTTCCAGCGCAATCTCGCGCAGGTTATCGAATTCTTCCGGATGCACGTAACGTTTAACGGGGTAGTGTTCCGTAGAAGGCTGAAGGTATTGACCAAGCGTGAGGATTTTACAACCTGCATCTAAAATATCAACAAAAACACGCCGTAATTCTTCCTGTGTTTCACCCATTCCGAGCATGATGCCGGACTTTGTGAGGATAGATGTATCCATGAGCCGGGCACGTTTCAACAGTTCGAGCGACCGACTGTATTCAGCTTCCGGCCGAACAGCCGGGTATAGACGCTTAACGGTTTCGATATTGTGATTTATGACATCGGGATTTGCCTGTACTACCATTAGCAGAGCCTTTTCCGATCCCCGAAAATCAGGCACCAGAACTTCGATACGTGCTTCAGGGGTTGACTTCCGTATCTCGGAAATCGTAGCGGCAAAGTGACCCGCTCCGCCATCGGAGAGATCGTCACGGGTTACCGATGTTATCACGACATACATAAGCCCCATGGTTCTGACAGTTTCGGCAATCCTTGAGGGTTCATCCGGATCAGGAGGTTTGGGCGCTTCATGGTTAACCGCACAGAACCGGCACGAGCGCGTACAGTTTTCCCCTAATATCAGAAATGTAGCCGTTCTCCTGGAAAAACATTCCCCGATGTTGGGGCAGTTTGCTTCCTTGCATACTGTGAGGATGCGCTTGGATTTGAGAAGTTTTACCACCGAATTAAATTCTGTCGCGGAATGAACTTTCTGCCTCAGCCATAGAGGTTTAGGAGGAAATACAGTATTTTTACAATTCTGTCTCATATAATATCGCCATATATCCCGGGGGGGAATTTATAAATTCCCAGAGAAATTACTCGCCCACTCCCTTTAACCACTGCTGGAAACGTGTGTCCTTGATGATTTCCCGAGCCAGGATAATATGTCCGTCCTTGAGCAAATGGCAAGTATCGGCGAAGGTGTTGCTGGGCAGATTAATCTTGAGTGTGTCAAAATACGGATATCCCATATCATCGAAAACTTTCTTCACATCATCCATCATATCAAACAGGCGTTCACGGCTTTCAGGTGTTAGCATGTGATGGTTGAAAGGTCCAAGGAGGATGAAAACACGGGAATTATTCTTCGAGAGTTTTTTAATAGCATTGACAAAACATTCAAATTGAATCGACTCGGAAATCTCGACAAAAGGATAATCTGAAACCTTTATTTCTTTGGTCATCCAGTCGAGGCTCCTGCCTTGGGATTCCGCCATCACAGGCGCTGCCTCAAAGGTTATGGAAGCGAAAGGATTCCTGTAAGGATGCTCCATTATCCAGCCTGAAACGCTTTTATTTTCAAAGTAATTCGCCATCAAATGCCGCACGAAGGGGAAAACCCGGCAATAATGCTCAAGGAGATATCCAAGCCGTGTATTCAGATTGTGGTAATAGGTGATTCGAGAATCAAGCTGGGGGATAAGCCGGGGATGATGGTAATTTGATTTCTTTTCCCCGCGCAGGTCGCGTTGTTTGCTTGCCAGCCATAGCGGATTGAACTGGAGGATAATGTTAGTGTTGTCCAGATCATCGCCGTAATGTGTGACTATACCGTTTATTCCCGCCATGAAGAGCCCGTCATTGGCCGCGTTTGCAAAGACTTCTTTACCGTGGAACTCGTTAAGGTAGTGGCTGATAGTCTCGTCGTTTCTCACCTCCTGCCCCCAGAACACGGAATCTCCGATGAGAAGAGCGTCATAATGCTCCTTTGCATACCGGCACCAGCGCATATACGCCCAATAGTCGCTCTGAAGCTCAGCCCAGCAGGTCTCCCGGTGATCCTGGCCGGGCTCATAATACTCCCAACTGCTCCAGCCGTGATAGATAACCAAACATATCACCACACACAGGCAGATGGTAATAATCCATTCTTTTACAGACAGCACCATGCTGTTAGAAACGGAAATAGAGGAAGATTTCATAACCCGATGTCCTGAAAAATACCATGTACAGTATCATTAAAACCATGAGCGCTATCTTAACCGCCGAAAGATCAAGCGCCCTGCGAAGTTTTGATTCGTAAATGAACTGATAAAGCCAGATAGCAGCAATAAATAAAATGGCAACAACTGCAAACTGCGGATCACCCCACGGGGATGATAAAATACCTTTGAGCACTGTGGCTGCTTTTCCGAAGGTTTCCGCACGGAAGAAAATCCAGGTGATACACACAAAGTGAAAAATCAATATCTGCTTGACAATGGCCGGTATACGCTCTTTCCATAATTGAGTCGCCTCAAGCCCTCTGGTAACGCAGCGTCCAAGGGCATGAAGACCGCCCCATATAACAAAATTCCATGCCGCGCCGTGCCACAAGCCTGCGACAAGCATAGTTAGCACCATGTTGCGGTATGTGCTGAACTTACCGCGCCGGTTTCCGCCGAGCGGTATGTAGAGATAATCCTTGAACCAACTCGACAGGCTGATGTGCCACCTGCCCCAGAATTCTCCAAGTCCGCACGATAGATATGGATTATTGAAATTCAACATGAGATTAATTCCGAACATCCGTGCAATGCCGCGCGCCATATCGGTATAGCCGCTGAAATCGAAGTATATCTGCCACGCAAACGCATAAGTCGCCACTAGCAGTGCAAGACCGTTGAAATCGGCCGGCTCACCGTAGACTTTATTCACATACAGCGCAAGAAAATCGGCGAGCGCGATCTTTTTAAACAGCCCGACAAC
>JABHYP010000551.1 GCA_018656855.1 Candidatus Latescibacterota bacterium
GCATGTTACTTATTATATAATAACATGTTATGACATATTACGCAAGCATTTTACGGATTTAATATGGGGAATAGGGGCTAAAACCTCAAAAATTCTTTCTCCTTTTCCAAGCATTAAGTTTGTTCCACAAAAACTACAATACCTGGCCTTAGGCAAGTTCATGTATGTGCATGACTTGCAAATACTTAGATAATCAATATCAGGTTTTTCATAACTTTCGGTTTCTGGATTTTGGAAACTTTCAATTGCTTCCTGTAAACTCTCGTATGTCTTGAACAGATAATTAAGTTTAATAACTGAAAAGCAGCTATTGAGATCTATATTTGGAAAAGTAATGTGTAATTCACCATCATAATCTTTTAAAGTTTCATTAATTGATATTAATAGTGCTAAACCCGCTCCATCAATTCTCTTAATTTCACTAATATCAAATACTACCTTAAAAATCCCATCGGAAACAATTGTGGAAAATGCATTACTAAGAAATTGGCAATTTGCCATTATTATGCTATCGACAGAAGTGGAAATAACCATAACATCATTAAATTTATTAAAACTAATGGGAAATACTTCTTGATAATTTGAAATAGTATCTTCTGGCTGTGCTTCAGTGTCTTTTGTGTCCGTTTTCTTTTCATTTTTTGTTTGAACATTTTCACCTTTTATTGAACCCGCAATTTTACGTAACTTCGTCAGTAAATCAGTCGCACTAAAAGGTTTTACAATATAATCTGATCCTCCGGATTTGATTGCTTGAACAAGATCTTCTTTTGATTTCTTTGCCGTTAAAAAAATGACCGGTATATTTTTTGTTTCAGAACTTCGTTTTAAGATTTTGCATATCATAAAACCATCATATTTAGGCATCATTATATCTAATAATATCACCTTTGGTTTACTAATTTTAGCGATTTTAATTCCCTCAGATGCGTCAACGGTTTTAAACAGCTCAAATTCTGTGCCATCCAGTATCCCATCAACAAGCCTCAGATTCATTTCATCATCATCTATTAAGAGAACTTTTTCCTTATCGGTACCCATATCGTGATATCTTCAAGTTATATTATTATATTATTAAATACGATTAGATCTATCTTTTATGGGAGTGATATCAATACCATTCTCCCCTATACCCTACCAAAAAATAATCAACACTCTTTCAAATAAAACATTCATAAATAATAAGTTATTTATATTACTAATAAAGTAAACTGCTCTTAATATAAGGATAAAATAAATAGCGGATTTCTTCCAGAGACTCTTCTATGACATATGGTAAAGTTACAGAAAACGTGTGCAGCATAATTACCGCATTAATAGATGAATCAGTTTTAGTTGCAGCACGCAGACGCTGGGAAACTGCGGTATTCATAACCTGTAATTTGTTATAGATCTCTGCAAGACCCATTAATTCTAAATCAATTGTCTTTCCATCATTTTTCAGGAAATATTGTGCCAGCATGTACATAGAAGAAGCTCGGTATATAGTCTCTTCCTCGCTAGCCAGCGGCAGGTGAAAACGTGCCATGGGTCTGAAGAATACCGTATGTGGACACCCGCTCGCTGCGTTAACAATACCCATCAATGAACTGATTCCCTTTTGGGCTGTTGTATTCTGGGATATAACTCTATCTTCAGCAAAAACATCCAAATGGATATCATCGTAAGATAGCAGGCCGTCAAAACCTTTCACGATGTTAACAAGATTAGCAGCAAGCGGACAGTGTGGATGAGTTTGAATTGAAAGCGGGCAATTTGAGCATTGATGAAAATCGAGATTCGTCCATGAAGGCAAAACTTCCGGAACATTATCAGTCAATTCAAGAGTATGAGCATCTAATAGTAAATTAAAGACTCGCTTAGAATCATCTTGCAAGGTAAAACAGTATTTAATTGTTAAAGTATTCATTCACAATCCCAATTTTCATGATACTTAATTATTTACCCACTGAGCCTTAGGGGTATATCTCGTCTATTAAGAGTACTATTTTTCTTATTAGAATCCATATCACGGCATCTTAAAATTGAACTTTATTTACTAACATCTATATTCATAGGTATCGTAAAGGCAAATCGGCTTCCCTTACCCTCACCTTCACTCTCTACCCAGACATGCCCACCGTGTATCTCGACAAGACGTTTCATCAACGACAGTCCTAACCCGGTACCCGGAGTTTTATCAGTCACACCATTTTGTACCTGATAAAATTCTTCAAAAAGCTCTTCCTGATACTCGGGAGCTATGCCAATCCCTGTATCAGTAACACTGATGAGAAGTTCTTTCTTCTCTGTTCCAGCCTCGATCTTAATTGCTCCGCCATCATGTGTAAATTTGACTGCATTGGAGAGAAGATTATACATTATCTGTTTGAGCTTGCGTTCATCCGCAGCGATTTCGAGTTCCTCTACATCTTTCGAAAGCCTTAGATTGAGGCTGATGTTTTTCTGCAAGCACTTTTCCATGATCATGGTCAGGCTGTTCTCCAGAAGCTCTCTTATCGTCACACCGGATAAATCAAGTACTATTTCACCGGCTTCTATCCTTGATAGATTGAGAATCTCATTTATCAGGCTCAGGAGATTCTTACCGCTTTCCAAAATATCCTTCACGTACTGGGACTGCTTCTCGTTTAGTTCACCAAAAGCCTGTTCCCGCAACAGGTCAGAAAAGCCAATAATTGCATTGAGCGGGGTGCGAAGTTCATGTGACATGCTGGATAGAAAATAAGACTTCGCACGGTTGGCGGTTTCGGCTCTTTCTTTCGCTAAACACAAATCAGCCTCTACCTGTTTGCGCTCAGTGATGTCTTCCGCATGTGCCAAAACCAGGTCGGGTGGAACAAAAGCGTATTTGACTGCAAGTTGCTTGCTTTCACCTGTTATCTTGAAATGATAAAGCATCTCCCGTTCAATTGGAGTCTTTTCAGTATAGCACAGAATCATATCGTTCAGGATCTCAGGGTCATCCTTGTAAATTTCTCCAGCTTTCATCCCCACAAAACTAGCAACACTGCCATGCGTAAACGCCATAGCTGCAAGGTTGTAATCACTCAACAAAAAGTCTTCTCCAATCCTCCGCCAGGCAAATGTGGGGATAGGAATACCTTTGAATTGCGTCTTCACCCTTTCTTCGCTCTCTCGTAGCGCCTCCTCTGAACGTCTGTGAGCATCAATTTCTTTCCGGAGTAATTTATTAGTTTTTTTAAGTTCAGCCGTCCGTTCTTCCACAAGTCTTTCGACGTGTTCGTAGTATTTCTGCAATTCACGCTCCGCCTGCTTACGCTCGGTAATGTCGTGCATAGATACAACTGCACCTTGCTTTTCTCCGTGAATATTATATATTGGCTGTCCACTGGCTAATAAGGTACGTTTCCCCCCATTTTTTTGATCAATGACCATTTCGACATTGCGGATGTACTCCCCCTGAAACGCTCTATAAAGAGGAATATCCTCTTTATTCATTAGTGTTTTGCCATCGGAAAGATACAAATCATAATGCTGTGCCCATTCATCTGGACCAAGTGACTCTTCAGGTAAACTGTGAAATTCTCGCGTGGCACGATTGAACGTGGTCAAAATACCCTGACTGTTACAGGCGACTATTCCATCTTCTATATTGTTAAGCACAGCCAGAAGAAAATCATGCTCATTATACTGTTCCCCCTTAGTCAGCTTGTGCTCGGCATCTGATGCTTCCAGAACAGCAATCCGCTGCCGCATTTCCTCCAATTCATTTACTAGCTGCTTTCTTGTCTTTTTTTCATCTTTCATAGTCTAACTTCCATTTTACCTCGGATTCAAATATTGTGTAAAGTAAATTGAATAAATTTTCCCTTCCTCTTGACTTCTAGACAGATCTACAATCCATTCTCCTCAACGAGACAATTCACCAGTGACTTTCTTATTCGACATTTCACTCCCAGAGAATTGAATAAGAAGGCTCTTGCCCTCATCCTTATATTTTTCTTTTATCGATAGCATTTCATCCCTGGCAGCAAAGAAAGCATCGACAACATCAGGATCAAAATGGCTCCTTCGTTCCTCTTCGATAATACCGAAGGATTCTTCAACTGTGAAAATCTCTTTATAAGGCCGTTTGGAAGTCAGAGCATCGAACACATCAGCTATTGCTGTGATTCGACCGGAAAGAGGTATCTCCGATTCTTTAAGGCCTTGAGGATAACCGCTTCCATCCCACCGTTCATGATGGCTGAATGCAATTTCTTCCGCCAGATTGATATATTTTGAGCGTGAATTTTCCAATATTTTTTTCCCGATGTACGTGTGCTGCCGAATAATTTCCCATTCCTCGGGATCAAGCTTGTCCGGTTTGAGTAAAATACTGTCCGGTATGCCAATCTTACCCACATCATGCATGGGTGACGCATAGAGAATCCCCTCTACGGTCTTGGCATCCAGACCCATCTTTCGGGAGACAGCAACTGCGTAATGGCTCATGCGCATAATATGCGTTGCAGTATCTTCATCTTTGTATTCAGCAGCACGGGTTAGTCGATAGGTTGTGTCGAGAGACAATTCTTTTATATCATCAAAAGCATTCTTAAGTTCTTCCGTCCTTTTCGCAACCTCAGTCTCTAATTCATTTTGATAGTTACGCATATGATCATTGTACGCTTTTACCTTGAGAAGGGATTGGATCCTCGTCCTCAATTCTGTAGTGTCCACAGGTTTAGTTAAAAAATCATCGGCTCCAGCCTCCATTGCTTTGACTCGGTCCTCTACCTCCTGTAATGCCGTCACCATCACAATGGGAATTATCTTGGTCTCCTCATCCCCCTTCAATTGTCTTGCAACTTCAAAGCCATTCATTCGGGGCATCATGACATCGAGCAATATCATATCAGGAGAAAATTCCTTTACCTTTTCAAGAGCTTCAACTCCATCCCAGGCCTGTGATATTTCATATCCGAGGGGAATCAAAATTCCTTTTATCAGCTCCTGATTAACTCTAGAGTCGTCAACAACAAGTACTTTAGGTTTTACTTCTTCATTTTTTTCCATAATCTTACCCTTTTTGCATTGACCAAATGTCCTTCACTATTAACACCTAGTCAACAATGCATTATCACTCTTTCATGTGTTTTTCCACTATCTCAAAGAACTCATGAAAATCTATAGGCTTGGTTATGTATCCATCACAACCTGCTCCACATATCCTCTCTTCATCACCCGGCATGGCATAAGAAGTCAAAGCGATTACCGGAATACCCTTCGTCTTTTCACCATTTTTAATAATCTTCGTGGCCTCAATCCCATCCATCACGGGCATCTGAATATCCATCAGTATGAGATCAGGTCCTTTTTCTTCGGCAATATCTATCCCTTCTCTCCCGTTCCTCGCTTCTAAAATAGTATACCCTTCCAATTGAAGCAGGTCATGTGCCAACCTCAAATTTTTTTCCTCATCCTCAACAATCAATATGACTTTTCCCATTATTCAGCCTTTTTTTTGTCATAATTTACTTTAGCACTTCAAGTTGTAAAGGCAGCGTGAATGCAAATCTGCTCCCTTTCTCTGATCCTTCACTCTCTATCCAAATCTTCCCGCCATGCATCTCAATAATACGTCGCACAAGAGACAGACCCAAACCTGTGCCCGGTGTTTTATCGGTAGTTCCACCTTGCACCTGATAAAACTCCTCAAAAATCTTCTCCTGATGTTCCGGAGCTATACCAATCCCCGTATCTGTAACACTGATAAGAATTTCTTTCCCGTTCATACCGGCTTCTACTGTTATCGTTCCCTCATCAGGTGTAAATTTGGCCGCATTGGAAAGAAGATTGAACATAATCTGCTTGAGCTTACGTGTATCCGCTGTTATTTCGAGATACTCTACATCCTGTGAAACACTGAGATCAATACTGATGTGGTGCTGAATGCATCTTTCCCTAATCATGACCAGGCTCTTCTCCAAAAGTTTTTTTATTTTCACATTTGAGAGATAGAGTTCCATTTTACCCGCTTCAATTTTTGAAAGATCAAGAACGTCATTTATCAGGCTCAGGAGGTGTTTGCCGCTCTCCCAGATGTCTTTCACATACTGGGACTGAGTTTCGCTGAGTCCACCAACGTATTTATCATGTAAAAGTTCAGAAAAGCCGATAATGGCATTAAGCGGTGTGCGCAGTTCATGTGACATGCTGGACAGAAAATCAGACTTCGCCCGGCTGGCAGCTTCTGCTCTTTCTTTCTCTATGAGTAGTTCGTTCTCCATTTTTTTTCGCTCTGTCATATCATGAGCAATTAATCCAATTCCAAGAAGCTGGTTTGTTTGAGGGTCTTTGATGTTGAATAAACTCACAAGAACCGGAATTTCTTCGCCAGTCAATTGCTGTCTGAATCGTAGTTCACCCTGCCAGGATCCTTTGTCCCGCGTCTCAAATATGGCATGTTCCTTTAAGCTGTCACAGTCATCATCGACACAGAAATCAAATATCGCCACGTCAGAGGCTTTATTTGAAGGTAAACCAAGAATTTTTTTACCGGCATGGTTTATATAAAGCATTTTCCCTTCTGTTGTAGCCACTGCGGCGACCAGATCTGTGCTGTTCTCAACGATTGAGGCTAATTTTTGTATTTCATTGTTTGCTTCTCTTAATTTCTCATTCGCTTCCTCAAAATCCCGGTTCTTTACAATGACATTTTCATATGCTGACAAAAGAAAATCGATTATCTGCTTGCGGTCCGCCGTGATAAGGTGATCTTCACCTGCAAAACTGATTCTTATATCCTCTTCCGATTCCTCACTTTTTTTGAGAATCTTCTCTTCTACGATGTTCTGGATACGGGAAAGAATTAATTGTTCATTATAAGGTTTTGTGACAAAATTATCTGCACCGCACTCAAGGGCTTTGATCAAATCTACCGGACTGGATAACGAGGTCAAAAGAATTACCGGAATGTCTTTAAGATTATCATCCGCTTTAATCAGGCGAGTGAGTTCCCACCCATCCATCTCCGGCATCATGATATCGCTGATAACAAGCGTCGGCAAATGCCCTTCCAGAAAATCGAAGGCTTCCTTACCGTTGCTGCTGGTGGATACACGGTAACCGTGTTTTTCAAGGAAACTTTGAAGCGATACAGACTGGGTTAGGCTGTCTTCAACAATCAAGATTTCAATTTCATTATTATCCATGTTTTTCCCTTTTTATGCAGGTTGTTCCGCAGGTACTAATTATTGGGATGATGTAAATATATAAGATTTTACATGATTTATAGTTTGGCACGTAATATCAGGATAGCTCAATAATTAAGATTTATCTTTCACACATATATACTATCCACTTTATAATATTACTTTTAATCTAAATGGATTACGGAAATTTCGATATTATATGATATCTGTTTTATTTACAGTCTGAGAAATTATCTGAACACTGACCGGCTCAACTATTCCTACTCCTTTATTAAAATTATGTAACCGAATAAGAACGGTGTACGTTATCTCTTGTCCCCTTTGAACCAACAAAACTTTGTTCTTGGCGACAATATCTTCTTCTGCAATTAAACCGGATCTGAGTTCATTAATCATCATCTTTTTAATTTGGATTTTCTTTTTTGATTCGTCTTCTTGAAAAGTTTCCAAAGCTTCCAACATATATGGATTGTATTCACCCGTATGACTCCCTAGTTTCGCTAGTACGATTTTATAAGAAAAACCTTGATTCACAAGCTTGTCAAAGTCAATAACAACCTTGAGAATTTGCGACCCCATAGTAATCATATAATTTCTTAAACCACCTTTGGGTTGTGTAAATGTTTTATAAGGTTTTTGTTGACCTTCGATCATTTTTGCAATTAATTCAAGCCTCGGAATATGAGCTAAAATTTTACTTCCGACAGATGGATGAGAAGAATACATTTTTTGTTTATCTTTAGACAATTTTTCCCTTGCATAAATCATGGCAAGTATATCAGGGGGGATAGTGATACATCCAATTTGTGAAAGCATTGTCGCTATTTCAAATTGCCATGCATTAGGAAGATTGAGTTGCTTTACAATATGGCTTACATAAGATCTTAGACGAGTAGCCTGGCTAAAGGCCATGGGATTTACCAGGCTCAATATCTCCGTTAAGACCTTAACACTGCCAATAAGTGTTTTTTCAAGCAGTTCTTTTTCTACTCTTATAAGGCGATACTGGTCAATTCCCGCCGTAAGTGAATTAGCAAGGGTTTCCTGGGGGCATGGCTTAACAAGAAAACGAAAGATGTTTCCTTCATTAACAGCATCGACAGCAGTTTGAAGATCAGCGTTTCCAGTCAGCATCATGCGGACGCTTTCAGGTGATGATTCTTTCACTTTTCTTAAAAACTGTATCCCATCCATCACAGGCATTCGCATATCAGCCACCACAACCGCAAATGGACCCTTTTTTTCTACGGTTTCAATCCCTTTTTCTCCGCCTTCTGCAACCTCAAGGTTAAACTCTTTATGCAGTTGGCGTTTCAAAGCCGAAAGTATATTGGGATCATCATCCACAAAAAGAATTTTTTCATTCATTCCACAACTTCCTCTTTTATGGTTTTTTCACATAATTCTTGCCATTTAGATAGCTTTTCACTTAAACCAAGTTTTTCCAGGTACGATAGATCAACATTCTGTAAATAGGACATCGATCTCTCAGGGTACATGTGATGTTCCAGAACGTTCGCAACATAAACCGCTGTCAAAGGGCTGAATCCCTTTGCAAAAAATTGCATGGGATTGTGGTGGAAAGCCAGCGCTTCAATGACGGGATCGGCAAACCCCCATAAACCCATCAGGTAAGCTCCAATCTTCTCGTGGGATACTCCGAATATTTCAATTTCCCCTTCCGTCAACGTTATTTTCTCTTCTACTACTTTTTTAAAAATTAATTCATATTCCACCGGCATATTTGCAATAAGCACTAACTTACCCACATCATGGAGTAAACCGGCTACATACGCATAATCCTTTGTCCTGCTGTCTGTATTCTCAACTTCAGCGATCCGCTTCGCAAACAAACTTACCATCCTGCTGTGCTCCCATATCGCATCGAGGGATATCCCCTCAAGGGCAATACTATCAAATTGCTTGAATACCTGAACGGAAAGGACTAATGACCTGATAACATCGAGCCCCAAAAGACCCACTGCCTGCTCCGGAGATGAAACATGCTGGCTAACACCGAAAAACGCCGAGTTGACCAACTGGAGTATCTTGGAACTCATCCCAATATCCTGAGAAATGATTTTCGCCACAGATTTAAATGAAATATTGGGTGATTGAAGTTCGTTCATGAGTTCATGGTACAACGAAGGTAGACTGGGCAAAGATTCCATCTGAGAAACTAACTGTTTGATTTTTTCATCAGCTAGTAGATCACGTAATGAGAATGCCCGGGTTAAAACCGATTTCAACATCTCCGGATCGCACGGTTTTGCAAGGTACTGATGTATCGGACCTACAGATCGCATAATAGCTTCTTCGTCAGCCTGTCCCGACAGAATGATACGGATGATATGTGGATATTGTTTTTTTACCTCATTCAGCAATTCCACCCCGCTTATATTCGGCATACGCATATCGGTAACAATAACATCAACATGAGATTTTGCCAACATTTCAAGCGCCTCTTTTCCGCTTGTAGCAAATTCCATCTCCCATTCGTGACGCATTGACCTAAGCATCCGCCGTAATGCCAGAAGAACGTTTAGTTCATCATCAACAAAAAGAATTTTTTTCATAATTAACATTACCCAGAAAAAAGATTATTCATCAGAATATTGCACTTTAATTGATTGTAAATCGTTAATTACTTTCTCGAAACTGGAAAAGACAACTGGATCAAAGTGACTTACTGTTTCCTTTCTCATAATCAATGATATTTTGTCTTCAGAAAATGCTGGTTTGTATGGACGAGAGAAACTGAGAGCATCGTACATATCGGATATCGCTACAATTCGAGCTTCTAATGGGATGTTTTCACCTGACAAACCTTTTGGATATCCTTTCCCATTCCACCATTCATGGTGTCCAAGAGCAATAGAAGCACCCATTTTCAAAATCGGGTTATTAATACTCGACAATTCATCTTTCAAGCGAAACTTTTTATACGCTGAAATCGATAGTTCATCTTTTGGTTCCTGCAGTAAAATTTCTGCACCAATAACACAATGTTGGTCCATTATTCTCTTTTCATCCGGTGTCAGTTTGCCCGGCTTTAATAGTATTTTGTCAGGTATACCTATCTTTCCGATATCATGAAGGGGACTTGTCAGGAAAATCAATTCAGTAAAGTCATCTTCCATTCCAAGTTTTTCTGAAATCACCCGACAATAATGTCCCACTCTTAAGATGTGATTCCCTGTCTTTTTATCGCGTGCTTCTGCTGCTTTAGCAAGTTTCCAAACC
>JABHYP010000552.1 GCA_018656855.1 Candidatus Latescibacterota bacterium
CGATGTCCGCAGTACACCAGTAAATATCATCTTCGTGATAGTCGAAGATATACTTGTGAGTGAGGCTTACATACAGGAGATAACCGCCGGTGGTATGAAGAACACCCTTCGGTTTTCCGGTTGAACCGGAAGTGTACAGAATGAACAAAGGATCTTCCGAATCCATCTGCTCAGGTTCACATTCCTCAGATGCTTCTGCCATGAGATCGTGCCACCATAAGTCTCGTCCCTCTTCCATGTGAGTTTCAACATCCTTACGCATGAAACAAACAACTTTTTTGATAGAAGGACAGCTATTTTCTTTGAGAGCGTCATCAGCATTGATTTTCAGAGGAATAATCTTTGAACCTCGAAGAGAAACATTCGATGTTACCAGTACTTTGCATTCTGAATCGTTAATTCTTCCCTGGAGAGCTTCCGCGGAAAATCCTCCGAAAACGATGGAATGAATGGCTCCGATACGGGTGCAGGCAAGCATTGCAATTGAAAGCTCCGGAATCATGGGCATGTAAAGACAAACCCGATCTCCTTTTTCTACTCCAAGATTTTTCAGAACATTTGCAAATTTACTTACTTCCTTTAGCATTTCGTTATATGATAAATGTCTGTCTTCATTAGGATCGTCTCCGACCCAGAGAATAGCGGTTTTGTCACCATTTCCGGCCTTTACGTGCCTGTCAAGGCAGTTGTAGTAAACGTTAATTTTACCACCCTCAAACCCCTTGATTTCAATCTTCTCAGGATCAAAAGAGTGCACCTTGTCCCATTTCTTATACCAGTCGAGAGATTCCGCATGTTCACTCCAGAATCCTTCGGGATCCTCAAGAGAGCGTTTATACATATCCTCATACTGCTCAATGGAATTAATATGAGCTCCGGCTCTGAACGATTCCGGCACAGGAAACTTTCTCTGCTCTTGCATTAGATTTGAGATGTTTTGTTTCTTCTCATCTGCCATTTGAAACTCCTTGGTGGGAATAAAAAGTTAAAGTTCATATAGTAACAGGTTAATTTATTATTGATAAAGCAGTAATATTTCATCCTCTTTTGGTGTTTTAATAAATCCATAAGAGAGAAAAATATGGAATGTATTTTTCAGGAAACGATATATGATATATGAAAAAATATGAATGCTTCATATTCTGGAGAGGTACGGACTGAAAGATTTAAAGGAACAATTATGGAATTAATCATAATAATCATCTGATTTATGGTGCCCGAGACCGGATTTGAACCGGTACAGCTATTGCCACTACCCCCTCAAGATAGCGTGTCTACCAATTCCACCACTCGGGCACTTGTTCGATAATGTTTCAGAATCCGTACAAATCCAAAGCCTTTTTTTCTTATATCTATTGTTGAGAAGACGTGCTTTCAGCGCCGCCTTCTTCGCTTTCGGATTCTTCGGAACTTTGCCCGCTCTCATCTTCAGAGGGAGTAACTAACGGCATTTCATTTACAATAGCAGGTTCAGATACTGCCCCACCGGGCCCTGTATTGACACGCTCCAAGACACTCTCCGGCGCCCCGGCGGGAGTGATGAAATTTAATGTAATCGATGTAATCATAAACAGTACTGCAACTGCCGTTGTGGCTTTGACAAGGAAAGGCGCAGCACCACGGCCTCCAAATATTCCGCCGGTAATCCCTGAACCCCCGAACGTTCCGGCAAGTCCGCCGCCCTTGCTAGATTGAAGAAGAACAGCAATGATCAGTGTAACACTGGCAATGATATGAACAAGTAATAAAAAATTGTGTAACATTTGAGTTTTCCGTTTTTATAAATTTTTCTACGTTTATACAAACGAAGCTTCTACAATACTTTCGAATGACTCTCCATCAAGGGCAGCTCCTCCGATAAGTCCGCCGTCAATATCAGGCTTCATGAGAAGTTCATGCGCATTGGATGGTTTCATGCTGCCACCGTACAGAATAAGCGTTTTTTCCGCAATATCATCGCCTATCATCCCGCTGATGAGCTTCCGGATAAAAATATGAACTTCCTGTGCCTGCTGAGATGTGGCGGTAAGGCCGGTGCCGATAGCCCATACAGGTTCATATGCGATAACGGTACCATCAAATTGCTCGGGCGTTAATCCCTCAAAAGCCCCGTTTATCTGGCTCTCGATTACCTTTTCGGTTACACCTTCTTCACGTTCGGACTTTTTCTCCCCCACACACACAATCGGAGTCAATCCCGTACCAATAGCAGCCCTTATCTTACGGGCTACAACATCATCCGACTCGTGAAAATACGCACGTCTCTCAGAGTGTCCCAATATAACGTAACTGCAACCGAGTGTCAAGAGCATATTAGCTGATATTTCACCA
>JABHYP010000050.1 GCA_018656855.1 Candidatus Latescibacterota bacterium
AGTGATGGTTTCAGCCTGTGATACTATCTCCTTGATTGAGAAAAGAATATCCAGGCTGTCGACTCCGGCAAACTGAAAAGCGCCTTCCCCGAATTTTTCACGTTTGAAAGCAATACTGAACTCTTTTTTTACAGAATCAGCCTTGGTGATAAGAAGATAATCGTTGAAGAAATTATGTGTTTCATGTGTCGGAAGTTTACTTGTGAGAACCTTTTTAGCAAAATTATCATTGAACAAGAGAGAATCCATAGCTGCACTCGCCCTTGAAAGCCAGGCATCCATTTGAGAAGTTTCGGACGATGCAGGATCATCGAACAACTCCGCATAAACCTCCCCCGGCGAATAGTCTCTAAACGTAAGATACAGCGATTCATCCAGAAACAACGGTTTCAGACAAAAGAATTGTAACGGCAATCCCTTGATATTAACAGCCAGAAACCATGCTCCCGTAACCATCCACAGGGGTGGCCCAACTTCCTGAAGGCTTCTTGTATAGACCAAAAGATCATGAATTTTTTTTAACGCGAGTGAATCGCTTCCGCATAATTCCATAACCTTTTCGGAGGGAGCGGGACCAATAATAGGAATTATGTCCAGAAGCATATCGTTTCTCGCTTCGGTACCGATACCGCGTTGAATCGCTTTTACGAGTTGATAGTGTGTCGATTCGTTTGATTCTTTATACCTTATATATGATCGGGCTTTGGTAAAAATCGGATCGAGTAAACCGTTTTGCCAGAAATAGAAAGCCTCATCTCTTGAAAAGCCGGGAGAAACTGTCAGATCGTGCGCGGCAAACGAAAATGCATCGAAAGCAATTCTGGACACGAGTGTAGTAGGAAAGGAATGCATATCCTCTAACACCCGGTCGGCTGAAGCAGCAGCTTCGCTTATAAGCGTGCTGTCGGATTCAACTCCCGGTGATGCTTCCTGCAGATTGCTGAGTCTCTGAATGGATCTGAAAAAGCCGGCGTAACTTTTTCGGGCTATGGATTCAACTTTCCCGGCTTCCTCAAGTTCATCATATGTGGCTGTTTCACGTGAACAGCCGGATGCAAGGCAGATGAGGCAAGTAAAAACCATGAAGCTTCGGACAAGACTGTTTATCTGTGGCTTTGTTATGTTCATTATTCGTATTTTATTTTTCCCCTCTGTGTACTCTGCGTTAAATAAATTTTTATGAATAATCCGGGTTAGTAAGAAAATAATTATCATTGGTTCCTTATCGATTTTCTGTTCCCGGGTACTAAACGGTTGTTATTGGGAAATCGTCTTTCATTGACGTGTAGATCACAAAACTCACTCACTTCTGTGCCGGGGATAAAATACTCGGTATAGATTCTCTCCTGAGGGCAGTTTGGTCCGGCGCGAAGATATGAATCCTTGCAAATGGGAACTGTTGTGAGACGGTTAGAGAGAACAAAATCCTCATTAGGATATTCAAGCAATTCGGAGGCTTCCTTCATAAACACAGTCCATACCGGGAGAGCGGCCGTAGCGCCGGTATGCTGCGGAGGCATGAGAGTTGTTTCCTCCGAATCAAAACCGACCCATACACCACAGGCAATGTAAGGTGTAAAACCGATAAACCATGCGTCCTTGTATTCCTGGCCTGTTCCTGTTTTTCCGGCACAGATACGATTACCCATTCCATATAATGGTATGATAATACTTCCGGTTCCTTCGGTCACAATGCTCCTGAGCATGGTAACCATCAGAGAAGATACTTCCGGTCTGAGGCAATCATTTCTGGTGCCTGAATCCTGCTGGAATATTACAGTATTATTTTTGTCTAAGATTTTTTTTATGGAAATATTTTCCGTTTTGATGCCACGGTTCGGAAATGTGGTATAAGCAGATACTAATTCAATAAGTTTAACCTCCGATGTGCCTATAGCTATACTCCGTACTGCCGGAATCGGTGTTGTGATGCCCATCTGCTTAGCGTATTTCACTACCATCGGGGGGCCGATTCCCCTGTTTTTCATATCGTTTACGAGTTTAATGGCGATAACGTTCTGGCTCTTTTTAAATCCGTCACGCAATGAAAGAACTCCAAGATATTCTTTTGTAAAATTACGAGGTTCCCAGACCGTTCCATCGGGATTATCATAGCTCACATACCCGTCATAAATAGTATCACAGCAGCGCCACCCGTTATCCAGGGCAGCCGTGTACACAAAAGGCTTAAAAGATGAACCGGCACTCCTTATTGCCTGAGTTGCGCGGTTGAACTGGTTACGGGTGGAGAATTCCTTTCCACCGGTCATTGCGAGCACCTGCCCGGTCTTCACATCCATAGCTACAAGCGCGCCCTGGACAACCGTTTTATCCAGCGAATCCCGGACAGCCTCGGCATCGGTTAACCCCGGAGGTCTTATATATTCGATCTTATCGGCATAGGCTTTCTGGATAATGTCGAGCTGATTCCTCAAAGCCTTTTCCGCGATAAGCTGCAACCTGTAATCAAGAGTGGTATATACTCTGGCGCCGGACGTTTCAACAAATTCCTTGCCGAATTGTGGATCATCTTCAAGAATTCTCCGGACATTGTCGACAAAATATGGCGCTTTGCCGTAATCAGATTCGGTTAAGGTTGACAATTCAATGGGTTTTGCTTTTTCCTCTGAAGCGCGCCAGTAAGGTAGTCTTTCTGCTCTCACCATCATGTTTATAACGGTATCTCTTCGGTTTTGTGCAATTTTAAGTTGTTCTTGAGGAGGATTTCTGGTAGATCTGGGATTATATTTTGAGGGGGCCTGAAGAAGACCCGCCAGAAGAGCTGCTTCAGGAATGTTAAGCTGTGAAGCGTTTTTACCAAAATATCCCCGTGCAGCCGCCTGAATACCGAACCAATTGTTGCTGAATTCCATCCGGTTCAGGAAGAACTCAAGTATTTCAGATTTTGAATATGTGTGTTCAATTTTGATTGCAACTATCATCTCTTTGAGTTTACGGCGTATTGTTTGTTTTCTGTCGAGGAAAAGATCACGCGCAAGCTGCTGGGTGATAGTCGAAGCTCCCTCTTCAATTCCCATGTTAAGGATGTTGACTTTCATCGCACGCAGAATATCCGGCGGCGACACGCCCCAGTGACTGAAAAAACGGGAATCTTCCGCGGAAAGAATCGCATCTATCATACTCTTGGGAATATCCTTATACGCCACCCAGAAACGCTTTTCCCTCTGGAATGTCCTCAGTTCAACTCCATCGGCTGAATACACAATGGTACTGAGGTCCTGTTCAATTGGAACTTTTTCAAGCTCCTTTATCCCCGGAAGGCCTATAGAAAGTTCCCTGATTGAAAAATAAGCTGCCAATATAATAAGGAATTCAAAAAACAGGAAATAACCTAAAAAGGTATATAGAATAACATTTTTCCGGGAAGATTTGTTTTTTCTTTTTCTGGTTTTATTTTGTTGCATGAGTGTCTGTTTATTGAAGTGTTTTGGGTTTCGCTGTTCAAATAATTCTAAAATATAATACATTTATACTAAATTGAACAAGTATCAAGCGTGTTTGGTTTCAAAAAAGTTCGTTGAGGAAATTTGCCAGTGAGGATAAAAAAATGAGGTTTAAATTATTTCCTTGTATAAATGTAACAAAATCATATTGATATATTTGCTAAGTCAGACATTCACGTTTGACCATCAGAACAGGCAAGAATGTCAATTCTGCATTTTATAATCTATTCAAACATTTCACTGTTTTGAGCCGGTATTTCTCAGGTTATTTTCAATCCTGACAATCCTGACAATCCTGCTAATCCTATAAAACCTGGTTCAGATATTTGAAGTATCATTTCACGGCTCTTAATAAACTTCCGAACCACATGTGCAATTTAACGAAACACTTCTATTACCAAATAAACTCAGGTTTTTAAGAAAAATATAAAATTTGCAAAAGTTTTGTGTAAAATTGAAAATGATATCACGAAATCATTACTTTTACTCTTTCGGGGAAAAACTGTCTTTCCCGACGCCGCATACCGGGCAGACCCAATCTTCCGGAAGGTCTTCAAATGCTGTTCCCGGCGCTATACCGCTATCTTCGTCGCCAACCTCAGGATCATAAGTGTAACCGCACAAATCACAAGTGTATTTCTGCATCATTCCCTCCTTGAAATATTAATTTATGTTGGTTTCTTTAATTTTTTCTCCTACCTGTTTTCCAAGGTCAAAACACTTTATCAGTGTCTCGTCATACGGCACATATTCTGCTCTGATGCCTTCACCGGCGATGTTAATCTTCATTTCGGTAAGCATCGCTTCGAGCTGTTTCACCGCTTCACCGCTCCAGCCATACGAGCCGAATGCGGCACCAATAAGATTTTTCGGCTTTAATCCTTTAAGATAGTTCATAACATCGGCAAGCGTGGGAAAAATATTATTGTTTATGGTGGGACTGCCAACAATAAGGGCGCCGGCATCAAGAATTTCCATAGCTACATCGCTGCGGTGAACCGCTCTCAGAGGTAAAAGCTTGACAACTACATTCTCTTTTTCAAGCCCCTCGCATATTGCCCGTGCCATGAGTTCTGTGCTTTTCCACATGGTATCATAGATAACAACCGCTTTTGGCTGCGATTTCTGTTCTGCCCATTTCTCATATAATCCGAGTATTTTCCCAATGTCAGCTTCCTTGCGCCATATCGGGCCGTGATCAGGAGCGGCAATCAAAGGTTTTATCTGTGCTTTTTTCACCTTTTCAAATGCTTTTGGAATAAGATTGGAATAGGGGAGAAGGATATTTGCATAGTATTTTGCGGCTTCGTATTCAAGAACAGTATCATCAATTTCATCGGCGAATCTTTCGTACGTTGCCAGATGCATACCGAACGCATCCTGCGAAAACAGTATCCTGTCTTCGGGAAGATAGCTGAACATGCTGTCAGGCCAGTGCAGCATGCGTGTTTCCATGAACGCGATATCCATATTCCCCAGGCTTATCGTACCGCCGTCATCAGCGGCTGTGATTCCACGTTCACTATGGAAATGGTTCGTTAGCGTCTTTACACCCATTTTCGATGCAATAATCCTCTCGGGTTCTGTATAGTCGATAATATCATAAAGACACCCGGAATGATCCATCTCCGAATGATTTGAAATAATAACCGATATTTCCTTCGGATCAATAACGGATGCAATTCGGGCGAGCAATTCATCTTTGAAAGGCGCTTTGACAGTATCGACAAGCGTAATTTTATCCGCAAGTATCAGATACGCGTTATAGGTTGTTCCGCGGCTCGTCAGATAACCATGGAAATCACGAATCGACCAGTCTATGGCGCCAACCCAGTAAACATGCTCGCTAATCTGAACAGCTTTGAAAATCTCTTTTTTCATAGTGTCCTTTCACCGTTTATTTCTTCTGAGAATTCAGTTGATTATTCAAGTCGATAATGTGCCCCAGTTCTTCCTTGATGATGGCGTCAATTTTTTCTTTCCCAAATTTATCCGGAACCATATCCTTAAAACCCGTATAAAAAACAATTGAATCCTTCTCAAGGCCGATAGCTATATGTAAGATATCTTCTAATGTTTTACCTTCAGACAGTATATCTGATGGATCCTTTTTAAAATCGAAAACTTTTCCATCAGCCATAGCCTTAAGATACAATGCGGCCTGATTTTCAGAATCAAAAGTTGACTCTATACGAACATCTTCGGTGAGTTCCGCCCTGATTGCGGCAAAGGTCTTTTCATGCTGTTCCTCCATTTCCGCAAGATAGAGAAGTTTATCACGTGAAGCTGAGTCTGAAAATTTCTCGGCTGCACGGCTGTAAAATTTGGCCCCGTTTCGCTCAATCTGTTCAGCAATTTCGAAAATCTCGTCAAAATTAAATGTTATACTCAAAGTTTTTCTCCTTTTCTGGTTGGTCATTCTGCCAATTCTGCAATCTTATGGAAAAGAACGAATTAACTTTAATAGAAAAATATCCTTGTAAAATGGGGATTATTTTATAAGATCAATGGCCGCACTTATGTGTAATCCACTGTTTATTCCTTTATTTAATGACGTTGATTTTTTAATATCGCCAATTAATATTCCTCCAACAAGTTTATCATCTTTGAAAAAAAGTTTTTTATAAGTTTTTTCTTCAGGAATCTTATACTGCATTGTAATATAATTTTCATAGTCCTGATTCCTACAGATATCACCAATTGAATAGATTCTGGTTCCGAAGGAATTAAGCACAGCAGGATACTCCTCAGCTTTAAATACAGCTTTATTACCTATAACATTGAGACCAGCAACTCGTCCTTGTTTAACCGCAGGCATCCAGAGTGCAACACATCTTCCGAATTCAGTAACATCGCCGCAGGCATATATGTCGGGGATATTTGTTTCCATTTTTTCATTAACAATAATTCCACTATTGGTTTTTATCCCGCATCCTTTTGCAAGTTCAATATTTGCTTTTACGCCAATTGAAAATATTATCATATCAGTGGAGACTTCTTCGCCTGATTTCAATCTTAAAGAAGTAATCTTGTTTTCTCCAATAAGTAATTCAACAGGTACACCTAAATTGATTTTAATATTATTTTCTTTAATAATTGATTCAAGCAGGTAGGAGCCTTCACTATCAAGTTGCATCGGTAGTATACGTTCAACCAGCTCGACTATAGTGATATCTATGTTCTTTTGAATCAATGCATTTGCGATTTCAAGACCTAAAAGTCCTCCACCAATTACAATTGCCTTTTTTATTTTATTAGAGAAGTTGTGAACAGTTTTCGCATCGTCAAGTGTTCTAATTGCAAAAACATTCTCTTTTTCAAGGGATCCTTTAATCGGAACAAAGGGTTTACTACCATTAGCAAGAATAAGTTTATCAAATGGTAATATAATGTCTTTATCAGTTTTTATTGTTTTATTCGAATGATTTATCTCAATAACTTTTTCACCAAGAATAATACTGATATTGTTTTTCTTATACCATTCTTCTTTATTCAGATTGAAATTAGCTCTGTTTTTAACACTGTTGTCTTTTATGTATTCAGTAAGATACGGCCTATAATAAGGCATGTGATTTTCTTCAGTAATTATTGAAATTTTAGCAATATTATTCACTGCGCGGATTTCTTTTGCAGCAGATATCCCGGCTGCTGAAGCACCAATAATGATGATTTTCCCACTATATTTGTTTTCTGCAATTCCCATTGTATCTCTTTTAGTATTTTATTCTTTTAAAGCCTATATGGTTAGAGAAAACGGCAGTTAATCATTATATGTTGTGCCACGGTTTGTGGAAAATGCGTAAAAACAGCGTATGCTCAATTCTATAGCGCCAATCCATTAAACTGGATCACTTATATGAGCCGCTTAGAAAACCTCTTTCATAATAAACGGCCTTGACCACTATTTCAGTAACGCGAGTTAATTGCTCGATTCTAAAATATGCTCTTTATCTTATCTGATGATGTCGTCAATTTTTCTTTACACTGTTTTTCCTGAACCATATCCTTGATACCCGAATATTTTATTGGGCTAAAGCCTCCTCTACCGAATTAGTAATTACCGGGTCATCCGGAGTTGTTTCCGGATCAAAACGGGCAAGTACTTCGCCCTTCTTTCCGATAAGAAATTTCTCGAAATTCCATTTGATAATACCGTGAAACTCCGGATTAGTTTTTTCTTCCGTTAAAAACTTATAGATCGAAGCCTGAAAATCTCCCTTTATATCAATCTTTTCAAATATCGGGAAATCAACAAGGAAATTATCATTGCAGTAAGTGACAATTTCTTTCGTGTTTCTCGGTTCCTGTTTGAATGAATCGGAGGGGAAAGCAATTATTACAAAGCCCCTGTCTTTGTATTTTTTATAGATTTCCTGAAGCTGAAGGAATTGGGGTGTTAATCCGCATTCTGTCGCTGTATTAACAATAAGAAGAACTTTATCCTTGAACTCTTCGAACTTAACTTCATTCCCTCTCATATCATTCGCGACAAAATTGTGGATAGTTATTCTGCTATGGTATTTTAAAGCAAAAGGTAGTGTTACTATCAGGGCAATGAAAAGAATTAAGCCCAGTACAATTATTATGGTTGTCTTTGCAGGCATATTCTTAATCCCTTTCAAGAATTCAAACATTGCTCATATTCACGCAATATTAGTTAACCTTAACATCAACCGAATAATCCCATACGCCATGTAAATTGCAGTGTTCGGTTGCATATAAGGTAGAGTTGTTTTTCAGCATAACAGGTACAGTCACTTTGGGCTGAGCAAACGTTGGCCCGAAATTGAACGCCCCAATTTCAACAGCATATTGAGAACCTTCTTCTACAGCATACAACTGTATCCACTTGATATGATGCTCAACCGTATTAGGGTGTGGTACTGTTTTGCCGACTTCTACTGTCACTGCAAATGGCTCGCCGGCTTTCACACTCTTCGGAGCATCAATTATTGGTACGTGTTTTTCCCTGCCCATCTCCTTTTCAGGAGGAATTATTACTTCTCCAAAACGTTTTTCTGATTGAGCAAAAACGTTCTGCGAGGACAATCCTGCTAATAATGATGAACCGATTAAAACATCTCTGCGTCTCATATTTTAAACCTCCAGAACAGTTAATAATTTATAATCATACCTCATCATCAAGAAGAAATTTATATCTTCCCGGAGAGTATTAGGTGAAAAATTCAAAAAATATTACTATTTTCCCGAATCAGCCGGCATGGTAAAAATCCTTGCTCCAAGTTCTCTATCAAGCATCAAAAGGGCATTGGTTGATTCGCCGGCAAGCTTCAGTTTCTGAACAACGTTATCTGTGTTCATTTCCTCCTCTACCTGCTCGGTAACAAACCACTGCAGAAAAGCATTAGAGGCGTGGTCGCTTTCTTTGAGTGCGAGATCAACGAGTTTGTTGATCATACCCGTTACTTTCTCCTCGTGAGCATAGGCGTCTTTGAAAGCTTGCAATGCTGATGACCATTCAACTTCCGGAGTTTCTATAGCTGATAGTTTTGCTCTTCCGCCGCGATCATTGATGTGGTGGAAGAATTTCATCGCATGAAATATCTCTTCCTGAGACTGCGTCCGCATCCAGCCTGCGAAACCAGGAAGGTTAATTGATTCAAAATAAGCCGACATGGAGAGATAGAGATATGCTGAAAAAAGTTCGGCGTTAATCTGGTCGTTAAAAGCCTTTTGTATCTTTTTGCTTATCATATTTTTCCGCCTTTTTTTAAGGTTATGCTATCCATAAACCATGCAGATTACAATATTCATGGGCTGTTACCTTTTCCGCAGAAACACAGAATTCAGCCACCGGCTCATCGCCGGGCTTCAGGAACTTGCGATGTGTAACTCCATCCGCACAGAGAGCAATCCATTCAATGTAGTGTTCATCGAGCATCGGATGAGGAACGCTGCCTACAGTCACTCTGTAACCATCACCCGTTTTTTCAATTACGGGAACATGCTTTTCTTGTGCGGCATCGGTCGAATTTTCTTTTAAAAGAATCATAGGTTTGCCACAGCAGACAAGTACACCTGCTTCATTGTGAAGAACCTCCACGATATTTCCGCAGATTTCACATTTGTAAAGTCCCATTTTTACTGCCATTATACTTCTCCTTGATATTAAATGAAGTTTCAGGTTTCAGGTTCTAAAAACTACGAATATTTCGTAGGGGTTTGATTCATCAAATCCCTTACCAATTCTCACCAAGCAGTTCGAAATGCGCCTGTGGATGGTTGCATGCCGGGCAAACCCGCTGAGCTTCGGTTCCCTCGTGAAGGTAACCGCAGTTGGCACATCTCCAGAGAACCGGCCCATCTTTTTTGAAGACTTTGTTATTCTCAATGTTGGCAGCAAGATCGAGATAGCGTTTCTCATGCTGTTTTTCTGCCACTGCTATGGCGCTGAATATTGCGGCAATTTCAGAAAAACCTTCATCAAGGGCGGTTTCAGCATAACCGGGATACATCTCGGTCTGCTCGAAATGTTCCCCTGCGGCTGCTTCCCTGAGATTTTCAAG
>JABHYP010000051.1 GCA_018656855.1 Candidatus Latescibacterota bacterium
CTGTAAACTCCGGCACCGGTATGATAACATCCGGCACAAAAAACTTTACACTGAAAAAGGGGATGGCATTTATTCTTACTCCAGGGCTGGATTTTGAGATCGTTGCCACCGGCGACGAAAACATGACATTTTACGTGGCTACAGAGAAAATCCCTGCCGGGTTTACACCGAACAAGACCCTTGAAGTTGTTAATCATCGAGGTGAAGCTCCATTCATGAGTGTCCACTGGGCTAATATCGATCGGGGGATAATAAATCAAAATAACGGTATGTGTCAGTACAGCGGCTTCACTGAAGTAAAACTGGATGCAATGACGATTGCACAGCCTCACAGCCATGAAAGTGGTGTCGAGGAAATCTGGATTGCCACTGATGGGGACATCGAGTTGCTTTTTGGAAAACAACTCAGAAAATTACCCGTCGGAACCGCTTATCGAATACCGTCAACAGGAAAAACCGCTCATGCAAATATTAACGCTACAGACGGTATAATTAAGCTTATCCACATGATGAAAGTGCCAAAGTAAGTCTGTTTGAACAAGCAATTATAACTATACAGACGTTATATAATATGAAAATTGTTTTTTAATAATTACTCTGAAACCATTTACTTCTCTGTTAAGGGCTAACATGATAACTGGTACAACTTTCGGGGACAATGACTGGTGGAAAAAACCTATAGAAAGAAGACCTTAATAAACAATGAACTACCCCGACCCAAGGGTCGAGGTATCAAAAAACACACTCACCCCCTGTCCCCCTCTCTCGCACGCGAAAGAGGGGGACATATCGGTACATCCCGGACTCGGGTTCCCCTCTCTACCGGGTAGAGAGGGGTTAGGGGTGAGTCAGGATTTGATGGGTACTATAGATAATGGGACGGAAACAGTTCCGGCCGAGCTTCCTCAACACTCTGTTTACCTTCCAAGCTATCAAATAGGCAAATATAAGGATTGCAAAGGGCGATTTATTAGTAAGAAGGGTGGCGGTCGAATACTATAACACTTTGTGCCGCATCCAGAGCTATTCAACCATCATGGGAGTGGATTTTATGGCACTTTCCACAATCAGGTTTTCGTTGTATAGAACCTCTTTTTAGTTTTTTTTCATCCATTTTTATTGCAGCGTGTTCATTTCCCGGTCCATGACAACTCTCACATCCTACTTTAGCAAGCTCCGGTGTAGTTTCTTCATCAACAAATCCTCCATTTTCTCCATAACCAGTCACATGACAACGCAAGCAGTAAACTTCCTTACCATCATTTATTAGCTTAACAAACCGCTCATCATCTTTAATGTCTTTATAAGCTTTAAAGTGAATGTTTTTACGGAAATTCTCCGATTGAGTTTTGTGACAAGGTTCACAGGCACCGGGGCCAATGTATGAAACATTCTGTTCTTTCGGCGATTGAGCGATAGTATTAGAGACGCACAGTACAATAATCGTAATGAAAAGTATTATATTACCGATCGATTTCATAAGTAGTCCCTATCGCTATGAGTTATTACAAATTATCATATATTATTCATTGTTATAATTTAACTTCACTTTTATCTAATCCAGAATTAGTCAGACAACCGTTGTTCTTCGCTTCTTGTACTTTTTATTTCAACACCACCATCTTCCTCGTTTCAGTAGAACCATTAGCTTTATTGTATAGAAGTAATACTGTGACCTTGCTTAGTTTCCAGGATTTCCCTCATATCATAGCGTATTAATTGGACAAACTTTTGGGGGCAAGGCCATAACATGTCAAAGCCTATGATTTATTTCGAACACTTAATCATAGTAACGTCGCCTGCCACCGAAACGCGGATTCACGACATTGCTGTAAATCGATCCAAAAGTGTATCTCAGGCCTATAAAGGCGAAATAATCGTAATCAGTAGCAAGCTCCTGCTGGTGAAGGAGCACTTCATCTTCGGTCGCGCCCTCCTTGGGCAGGGACAATTGGTCGCGAAGCATCGTAACGCTGCCGAATAAATCCAGCGTGAGGCCTTCGACGATACGGATGTTGATGTCATTGAACAGTTCGATTCGGTTCTTGCTGAAATTGTGGAAGTAATGAGACCCTTCGAGTGTCGTCCGCACTGATCCCCATTTCTCCTTTATCTCGTATGTCATGGAAAGATTTTCATCAAATAAATCTTCTTTCATTTTCCCGAAAAAGGTTTCCTCGTAATAACTGATATTGGTGTATCCCATCCGGTAAAGGAAGCGGAACTCGCGCCGAGTTGATTCCGAATACGGGAACACATTGAATTCAATCGCAGGTGCGATGTTATAGGAGTCGTCTGTGTTTCTATAAATGGAAGAGTTGTATTCACAGTACCCCCCGTAAGACCAGTGCTCTGTGAGGCTCTTTACAACCAGCCCGCGGAACTCGCGCGAACGTTTTGTGCTCGAAATCTTCCGTTCTTCCGTTTCATAACTCTCGTAATCGTAGTCTGCGCTCGCCCTGAAACTTATCTTCCAGAACGGCGTTACACGGTCCGCGGATACGGAAGTGTCAACCGAGATTTCCTTTTGTGACTCCTCTCCATTCAGGCGGCTTCTCATGTTGAGGTTGAACACCCAGTAGTTCCAATTGTCCACTACCTCGTCACGTTCGTCGTCACGGTGGTAATTAATGGACAGGTATTCTTTCAGTGGTGTTTTCGCAACATAGCGCATAAGCCCGAGTTTTATTGTTCGGGTAAGTTTTCTCCTCCGCAACTCATCCGTATCCATCTGAAGGGTCGTGCATTTCAATGTATCGCTCTGCCCGTCGTATGCATATTGACCGATAAATGACAGAGTGTACTCGCGTCCACCGCTACCAGTGGGCTGATCGGTCATCATTATATGTATCTCGGCCTCTTTCCTGTCACGCACATAATTGACGAATTGTATCTCAGTCTTAATATACTCCTGGTAACGACGGCTTACATCGAGGAAAACCTTTACCGCCTGTTCACGAATATTATTGCTGTTTTCCCGTAGTTCCTGAGAATTGCCTGAAGGCGAATCTGCAGCCTTTGAGTCGCTGCTCGGCTGAGCTTGAACGACAGCAGCCAACAACAGCGCTGTTACAATGATGCCCGCTAAAACAGTGCTAGGCCTACGAAAGTATGAAAAAATCGGCATGATTTAGTTATTCCTCCTTATCATAATCGATATTCCCTATGTTTTAATCATGAGGGTTATAAACTCTTTATACTTATGCTATCAATATCATAACATTACTTTTAATCATTTCAAACAAGATTTTTCCCTGGAAATAGTTTGCTTTTTTTATAATTCGTTGCGTGAGTGGAATATTAGAAAAGAAGGTTTGAAAAAACAGTTGCGATTATTGAAAATTACACCTTAATTTTAACTGCAAGTGTCCAACTTGTTTTGAAAAAAAAAGTTCGGGGAATTATGGTTTTAAAAAAGATATTATATATTTTTCTCGCCGGAGCAGTTACGCCAATATTTAGGAACAGTGGGAGGTTTTTCGTATGAGACTCGTGTTAACGACAGCGATAGTATTCACCATCATTTCAGGCATAGGATGCACCCCGCAGGAGGAGAAGGCGGTGACACACGATCCGCAATCAACCGTGAGCCCGTCGGAAGTGTTTATCTCGAAAGTTATCGAGAGTCTCGATCATACCGAGATGGTCCTCGGTGAAATTTCCGAAGCTGCTGAAGCTGCCGCAGAGCGTGCGGCTCGTGGTGGAAAAATCTTTGTTACCGATGACGAAACCGTAACGAGAACAGGTGCGGAAGAGACCAAGATGATCCCCGGCGGCGGCATGGAGTACCCTATGCACGAGGACTGGGGAGGATTTGTTGCCGAGGCTTGCGACCGCGCCGGTGGTCTGCGTCATATACAGCCGGTCCCCATTAACAACGAGGTCTCGGAAAATGATATCGTGCTGGTTGGGACGGTTGATCTGAGAGCAGATATCCAGGCTGAACAGATACGTGCGATCAGGGATCATGGCGCGCTCGTGATCGTTTTCGGCTCACGGGAGTCTGCTGTTGCGGAACTCGGTGATTACTTCATCGACAATGGCTTCGGAGCAGGCACTGTTACGGTTATGAGAATCAAGTCCACACTTACCGGGCCGGTCGCTCCGATTGCAAATGTCATCAACAAGGGGGGGTTTACTGCCGAATATGTGGCTGCATTGACCAGAGTTGGGAAAATGCCTGCACTTTGGCAGAGCATGTTTATGCCCGGTGCTGCTCCGAGAAACAAGAGGATTGGAGATTTTCTTTACCATCCCGACATGACTATCGCACCAGTC
>JABHYP010000052.1 GCA_018656855.1 Candidatus Latescibacterota bacterium
GTACAAATCTTTCCCCTCCGAGGTTACAATACCTGTAGACTCCTGTCCTCTGTGCTGAAGAGCGTAAAGGCCGAGATAGCTCATTTCTGCGGCGTTCGGATGCCCGTAAATTGCGAATACCCCGCATTCTTCGCCAGGTTTATCGGAGTCGAACTCATAATTAACATTGTTGCAGTCAAAATTCGATTGATTACAGAACTTTTCAGGTTTCATGGTTTTCCTTGTCCGAATAATTGATTCCGGATTCCAAATTTCATATTCAGGATTTTGGATTGGTCGGTAGTTTGTTGATATGTTTCAGAATTGAGTACTGAGAATTTTATATTAATCTTATATTTTTTTCCTTATCCCTTATGCCCTATGCCTTGTTTTTACCCTGTATGCGAATATGATTTGAGTATATCCAGGGCTTATTTTTCTTTTTTACTTCGACACGGTAAGCTCCCGGTTCAGAAGCTGTATATGAGAGTTCTGAGCCATCAACCGACATAACAGGCATACCGTCTTTTAACAGCGATAAAGTACCCGGAAGAGGCGTCCTGACAATAAATTCAACGCTTTCGGAATGAACAGTGTCTCCCATTAGATAAGTTCTGTCCCCAGACAGCGCCTTAAAACGGAATCCCCTGGCATCTCCCCACCTGTAATTGGAAATAAAACACCGAGCGGTTTTAAGAGCAGTTAGAACCGTTTCTTTCGCCTGTGGCACATCTTCCGAAAGCTTCTCTTTCACAAGTATATGTGTACGGATACCCTTAAAAAGCACCTTGTAGCGGAAAATATATATTGTGAACGGCCCGAAACTGTAAGGATACGCATGAGCGTCAATACCGCCTATACCCGGCATAACCTGTGTTTTATTCATTATGTCCCAGCGAACAAGCGTTTCCGGTTCAGGTCCTCTCAGATATCTCAGGGGATGAAATATGTAATAATATTTATTGATATTGTTAAGCTTTTCAAGCCACTCTGAAGAATGATTCCATATCTCGATACCGTCAAAGCCTTCCGCTTCCCATGCAGTCCAGGGAAAAGGCGGAAGTATCGCCGCCGACGGACGTTTTTCATCGGGGTGGGCGATAAAACCGACCGCTCCGGCTTCCTTTGTCCGGCGAACATACTCACAGGGGGTCAGCTCAGGCGGCAGGATTTCATCGAGCCCAAATGCGAGATAATGGTTCTTATTATCCTTATCATTGATCTCATAGCCGATGATCGAAAGTACGGTATCGTACCATCGTTCCAATCCCCTTTTGATGGGTTCAAGTGTCATGTGATCGGCGAAAAGAAGGAAATCGATCCCGCATTCACCCGCTATTTCGGCTATTTCGGGAATCGGTCTCAATCCGTCGGAGAAATTGGAATGTATATGAAGCGCCCCAACATATTCATGGTGTGTTTCAGTGTCTGTCATCAATTATTCCTTATTTCAGAATAGTATGTTGTTCGTAGTCAATTGTCCGTTGTTATATTGCGCTGCGCGGCTCTCCGCACCACTCCGTGTCAGAAATTATCAATAGATACCGTTTAATAATTTTATATAAGATAAGAAAGGACTTGAATAAGTGCAACATCATGTAGTTTTTGCAGTGAATATAATTCAACTGCCATTTTTTTGCGGGTAATACCACCTTACGATTGATATGAAATATACCTTAACAGATTATCAATATTCCAGGTATAGGTCTGTATTTTACTTTCTTGATTTCTTCACATAGTTCCGATTTTGGAATTCCCATAGTAAAAAATCCTGCAATTAAACATAGAACTCCCATTTCCGTGAAGGCAAAACTATCTCGTTATGAAATAAGTTTACAAAAAAAAACAAGGAGGCAAGGATGAAAGAGTGCATGTGTGTACGTTTTGCCGCCAGATGAAATGCGCGCTGAAATAGCAAATTTCGTTGATTATTTCAATACAAAACGCTATCATGAAACATTGGGAATGAAATAAGAACTACCAATATGCTTATGACATACAGTTGAATATTTTCAGAAAATTTTGAGTTTGTAAGAAGAACTATCATGCGGCGACGGGATTTCATAAAAATCGGAGGTTCAAAATGAAATCGAATGTAAGGGCACTCAAAGCTTTAAATTTTGTTTCTATGTTTGTATCCGTGGTATTTGTTCTCTTTGTATTTAATGAGGTGTGTTACGCCAATTCCGAAAAGTACAGCGTATCGGTTAAGCAGAATGTCATGGTGGCTATGCGTGACGGTGTAGAACTGGCGACAGACATATACCTGCCGACTGAGAATGGTGCGGTTGTTGATGAAAAACTGCCTACCATCCTAAGGCGAACACCGTACAACAAGGAATCGGGGCAGAGTGTCGCGAAGTACTACGCCGCTCGCGGGTATTCCGTTGTCTACCAGGATACGAGGGGGAGGTACAAGTCAGAGGGAGTCTGGCACATGCTGAACGACGACGGCAGGGATGGGTATGACTGCTGCGAATGGATCGCCGGGCAGCCATGGTCGAACGGCAAAATCGGGATGTACGGCACATCTTATGAAGGAGGAACCCAACATGCAATTGCGATGGAGAAATCCCCCTACCTCACTACGATCATCCCTGTGGATGCGATGTCGAATCTCGGTTATGCGAGCATGCGCAACGGGGGAGCATTTGAGCTTAGATTCTGGAACTGGATTTTCTGGACATCGGGTGACGGAAGCCGTCAGTCACGCGATCCTAATACCAAAGCAATGCTCCTTGAGATGAATAAGAACAAAAAATCTTACCTTGTAAACCTCCCGACACAAAAGGGGATGACACCCCTTAAGTTTGCCCCGGAGTACGAGGACTGGCTTGTGGAAGGAATGAGACATGGGGGCAATGATGAGTTCTGGCTGCAGAACAACATTATCGATTTCCCCGAACGATACAATGACATGCCCGTATACCTGGTGGGCGGCTGGTACGATTCATGGGGAAGCAATACGACAGCCAACTACAGGGTGCTCAGTCAGACAATCAAAGGGCCGGTGTACTTGATCATGGGACCGTGGATTCATGGCGCCAATGGAAGATCGGCTCACGGACAGGTGAATTTCGGTAAAGATGCCGCCATTCCTGATCCCCTTGCATGGCGCCTCGAATGGTACGACCATTGGCTGAAAGACAAGGATAATTCTGTGGGGAAATCGGCGCCTTTCGCAACTCCCGTCCGAATTTTCACCATGGGGACCGGAGACGGCAGCAAGGATGTAGACGGGAAACTGAATCACGGCGGTTACTGGCGCGAAGAACACGAATGGCCGCTTGCCCGCACTGTCTATACGAGATACTATTTCCATGAGGAAGGCACGCTTTCGACATCTCCGCCCTCTGGGAGAAATTCTTCGACAACCTATACCTTCGATCCACAGAACCCCGTACCGACAATCGGCGGTAACATTTCCTCAGGCTGGGACATCCTGCTTCAGGGCGCATGGGACCAGCGCGGCGGAGAACACGTCTGGAACTGGACTCACCCGATACCGCTGTCGTCGAGACGCGATGTCCTCGTCTTTCAAACCGGACCTCTCGAACACGATGTCGAGGTCACCGGTGAGTTGTCAGTTACCCTGTGGGCATCGTCATCGGCTTTGGATACTGATTTTACAGCGAAGTTAATCGACATCTACCCCACGAGCCCTGATTTCCCCGGCGGTTTCGACCTGAATCTCGAGGACGGTATCATTCGGGCACGCTTCAGGGATTCGCTGAAAGAAGAGAAATTAATGGATCCCGGGGAAATGTACAAGTTCACTATAAAAATGTATCCGACATCAAACGTTTTCAAGAAAGGACACCGTATCCGGCTGGACATTTCGAGCAGCAATTTCCCGCGTTTCGATGTGAATCCCAACACTGGCGAGCCATTGAACGAACACCGTAGAATCGTGGCGGCTGACAACACGATATACCATGAACGAGAACACCTTTCATATATCACTTTACCGATAATTCCAATCGAGAGGTGAATAACCTGACGGTTGTAATGGTCGATTTAGGGATAAACGATGAGATAAACTCAATAGTGTTGAAACCTCCGGATGAAATGCAAGCTGAAATAGCAGATTTCGTTGATTATTACATTACAAAACGCTATCATGAAGCATTGGGAATGAAAAAAACTATCAAAGTTAATGATGATATACAGTTGAATAATATTAGAATATTTTGAGTTTGTAAGGAGAATTATCATGCGGCGTAGAGATTTCATGAAAATCGGGACAGCAGGTACAATCGCAATGGGCACAGGCGCTTGTACATTTCGTAAAACCCGAAAAACTAATTTATGGAAGGAATTATCCCATTTTTCCGCACGTCCCCCAGGAACCATGCCGATGAACGAGATTGGCAAAACAGGCATCAGGGTTTCAAGACTCGGGTTTGGTTCCCACATCCGAAAAGAAATGGTCGGTTACAATTATCAGAGAGAATATGTTATCCGTGAGGCATATGACCTTGGAATCAATTTTTTCGATGTTTATGACGGCGAACTTGAATGTTATCAGTACGAACCAATGGGAAAGTTTTTAAAACCTATTATTAACAATGTCGTCATTTCCACTTCTATGAAAACGTACGAAGGCCGTACGGCGGAACAGGAATTTGAACGCGCTTTGAAGCTGTTCGGACGAGACTACATAGATCTCGTCCGCTGCCATGCGTTCACTCCCGATCATCCTCGCTGGAAAGAGCACTGGATTTTTGCAGAAAAACTTTTCCGTTACAAAGAAAAAGGATACATTCGTGCGGTTGGTGTGCCGATCCATAATGTAAGTGAACTTGATGTCGTTTTTAATACCTACCCGATTGATTATGTCATTTTTCCTTATAATTTTTACCATAATATCTGCTGGCTCGGTGATGCGAGCAAGGATTTTGACTCACTTCCTGCCCGACTTCGCCGTATGGGTGTCGGTGTGATAACTATGAAACCTTTTGCAGGAGATTACCTGGTAAAACCATTTACAGAAATAGCCCGCAGCTTTACAAAAAATCCTGAAATAACCTATCCACAGGCTGCACTTCGGTATATACTCAACTCGGGAATCGATGCCGATTCAACCCTGTGCGGCATGTACTCCCTTAAGCATCTGTACGACGATATTGTATCATTCTACCAACCTGAAATGAGCGATGAGGAACATAATCTTCTTGAGAATCTGAGACGTGTTGCGGAGTATCATGCATCCGCCCGGCTTCCAGCACATTATAGATGGCTGGAAAACTGGGCAACTTGATATAAATTGTTCGATTTCAGTACATTTGGTAGTGACAGATAGTCAGCATATAGTTTTCAAACGAAAGCGTATCTGAAAATTTAGGCCAAAGCTTCCAAAGCAAATGATGGCATATATTGCTAAAAGAACAATTGATTTGCAAAAGCATTAACATTATTTTAATATATTCTTAACTTAGCATAATATTAAAACTTTATATTTCAAACAAAGATGCTAAAGAATATGTACCAGAAAAAAGTTATTTGCTTAAAAGTATTACTTCTTTTCGCTGTACTGGCGGTACATGGCGGATTATATGTAAGCATCATATACGCAGAAGAAAACAAGCCTGTTTTTAATGAGATAATGTCATCTATCGATATAAAAAAAGACGGGTATTCAGTTTGGAATGGCTGGGATTTTATTCATCATGATAATTACCGTAACCCCTCTGAAATACCTTCTGTTCCGGATGAAGACGGCGAGTATTCGGACTGGATAGAACTTTTCAATCCCGGTGATACCCCCATAGATCTGACCGGATACGGCCTGTCCGATAATCTCTCCAGTCCTTATAAGTGGGTTTTTCCAGCTTACAGTCTTGCTCCCGGCCAATATCTGCTGGTATTCGCTTCCGGCAAGGATCGAAGAAATTCAGAGAACGCCTTCCTGCATACAAACTTTAAGATCAAAGCAACCGGCGAAACATTAGTTTTGACAGACAGTTACGGTAATATCTATGACGAGGTTACCACTGGATATATTCCTGCCGATATTTCTCGCGGGAGACAGCCGGATGGAGGTTCGGAGTGGGTATTTTTTACGGAGCCTACACCAGGGAACAGCAATACAATACCTGGAAATCTCTTTGCGGGTTCAGTTATGTTTTCGCATTCCGGTGGATTTTATGAAAGCGGTATCACAGTTGCTCTGTCTCCCGATTCTGTCGGCACTGTCATACGTTACACGCTTGATGGAAGAGATCCCTCCGAAAATTCGCAGGAATACATTGACCCTTTACTTATAGATAAAACAACAGTAATAAAAGCAAGAGCTTTTAAGGCAGGTTTGTTACCCGGACATACTGTTACCCACACATATTTTATACATCAAAATTCAACTTTGCCTGTGATTTCATTATCTACCGATCCGAATGGTTTCTTCAGCAGTGAAACGGGAATTTATCAAAATCCTGACGAGGAGTCCTGGGAAAGACCCGTACATGTCGAGTTTTTTGAGCCGGACGGGAGTCTGGGTTTCAGCATTAACGCCGGCACGAGAATTCAGGGGAAGTATGGCACTACTTTCCCGCAAAAGCCGTTATCTATTTTTGCACGTGGTATATATGGCTGTAATGAAATCGAGTATCAAATCTTTCCCGACTTGCCGATTACTGAGTTCGACTCCTTTATCCTGCGAAATACCAGCTCAGACTGGTCGTATGCTTTTCTGCGAGATCCTCTGATTCAAAGCCTTTTTAAAGAACTGGATGTGGACATTCAGTCATACCGGCCCGCTGTTGTTTTTATCAACGGGGAATACTGGGGCATTCACCATATTCGTGAAAAACAAAATGAAGAATATCTAACTTCTCATCACGGTGCCGGCCCGGATAATGTAGACTTATTGAAACCGTACTGGCGTGTAGACCTTCCGAACAGATCCATACTCCTTGAAGGAGATTATGAACATTACGATGCTATGTTCGAGTATTTTGAGACCCATGATTTGAGCATTCTTGAAAATTACGAATATATCAAAACACAAATTGATCTTGAAAGTTATATCGATTACATGCTGGCTGAAATCTACTGTGATAATATGAGCTGGCTTGGGAACAATATGAAATGCTGGCGCCCCAAAACGCCCGGAGGGAAATGGAGATGGCTTGTCTTTGATGTCGATTGCGGATTTTACGGGCATGCTGTCAGGGGAAAAACTCATGTGTATGGGCACAATACACTTGCATTTGCAACCGATCCTGATGGCCCCGAACCTTATCCTGCCTGGTGTACTTTAATTTTTCGCAAACTCCTGGAAAACCAGACATTCAGAAATGATTTTATCAATCGATTCTCAGATTGTTTGAATACAATCTTTCATCCCCAAAGAGTAATTCAGCAAATTAGTGAAGCAAAAAAAGCTCTTGAACCCGAAATGACCGCACATATCGCCAGATGGAGTCAAACGGAAAAATCTATTCAATCCTTGAGTGACTGGGATGAAAATGTCCGGATTCTTGTAGATTTTGCAGAAACAAGGGTGGATTCGGTACACACCTATATCATCGATGAATTCAACCTGGGCGGTACCGCGCATGTAACCCTCAATGTCTCACCGCCGGGAGCGGGAACTATCAAACTCAATTCCCTTACA
>JABHYP010000053.1 GCA_018656855.1 Candidatus Latescibacterota bacterium
AAATACTGCTGTCCGATACCCCGCTCCAGCTCGTTATTATAGCGTACGGGATTGTGGCTGTGATCATAATTTACGTTTAGCTGCTTATAAACACTTTTCAATGATCTTCTTTATTGAACCAAAATAGAATATCTTTTGAAAAGAATATTCCAGTTTTGCTGAAACTTTTTCCAAATTTATCTCAATAATAAAACTTTACCATGATTTGTATATTCACCTGCGAAAAATTTATAGATATATACTCCGCTCCCAACCGGATTTCCGTTTTTATCCTTTGCATCCCAAACAGCTTCATGAACTCCGGCTTGTACAACCTCATTGACAAGCACAGCCACTTTTCTTCCAAGAATGTCGTAGACAATAAGCTCAACATTGCTTTCTGCAGGGACCTTATACCGGATTGTTGTGGTTGGATTAAATGGATTCGGAAAATTCTGATACAATTTATATCCTGACATCGTGAGGTGTGACCCGCTATCAATACCTGTTCCAGTTTCATTGCTGGTATTGGGAGAAGGTGCACTTAATAATTGAAATGGTTTCTTGCCATCCGGTAAACAACCCCAGGAAACATCCGTTATTTGAGATCCGAAAGTTGTGCCATCCATCAGCTCATTGCCATTTTCATCACTGTCAAAAAGGAACACTTCTTCTCCAGATTTAGAAAGCTTGAAACTGGTATGTAAGCCGGGGCTATCCCCGGTATCATTATCAGCCCAAACAAGCAAGTAATCATGCGGTTCAATGATTGTCCCGCCGGGGAACTTCCATTTTTTCGGCTCCTCGTAGTCGTCAGTAAGAAACTTCCCGCTGAGATCTACTGTAGCATTTGATACGTTGTGCAACTCAATCCAATCATCATAATCACCTTGGATATCCGGTAAAGTTTTATCATTACTTGCCATCAGTTCATTGATCACAACAGCCGATCCTTCCATTCCAAATTCAACGCGATATGCGTAGTATTCTTTTTCTGCATGAGCTGGATTATAACTGTACGCGCCGTTATCGGCCTGTGCTTCGATATAATAACGTACCTCGGTGCCCGGTTCCTGCCTCGGGATGTCAGCCCGGAAGGTTGATCCCGACTCCTTGATCATCTTCATATTTTGAAATGCCTTCCCATTCTTACTATACCAGAGTGCAACAGATACCGCTCGCTCAACATTAACATCTATCGTAACTTCGTTTTTAGATGTAATAACGTTTGAACCGAGAACGGGTACACTGATTGTGGCAAGCTCACGGTTTAGTTCGGGAATGTTCGCAAGGTAAGCACCACGGTTCTGAATAAAGGAAAGAAGTCCCGGAGTTGCAGATATATTACTCACAACGTTTTCATAAAAGAGATTCATGGAATAAAGCTTTTTTGTATCAGCCTCTACATCCGAGCGGATCAAATCCTGATAAAACGTAATCCGTGGTTCCCAGTATGAAATGTTCCAGACCTCTTCAAACATGGTTCGAAAGTGAGCAATGTAGCGTTCCCTGAATTCGTTAACCTGCAAGAGCTTTGAAATCAGTGGTCTTCCCGGAAGGTTTATATTGTAGTAGATAGGTAACCGCTCTAGTTGTGGTATACTCATCTTTTCACTAAAAACGCCCAGGACTTCATTCAAATCCTGTGGTATAATGTGGAAACGATCATCGGGTGGGTTATGATACAGGTAAAAGTTATGCCCGCTTCCTATATAGGAATCAAGGTTAACGAGCAGGTTGCAGAATGCGATATACCAAAGTGCCCGGTCTACATCGAGTACTTTATATATTTCTTCGGTAAACTCTTCACCGCTGAGATGGTTCAGTTTATCAATCAGTTCTATCAGATCGCTCCAATCATCCTCTGCTTCATTTGTTTTAAGCTCATAATCTTTTTTGTATAGTTCAGTTTCCTGTCTCTCCCAGGTGAGGCTGCCTCTCTCACTTTTGTAATGATTACCGGTGTCCGTACCGAATGAAGTCCGCAGGAAGTTTCTGTCTAACTGTTCAACCATCAAGTACAGTCCCCAGTATTCATTATTGATGAAAAGTTTTGTGAAAACAGTTTTAGCTGCTGGTAAATAACGGTCTGCGATTTCGTACGCTATGATTTCTCGTACAAAGGTGGGATCTTTAAAACAGTTATTCAAGTTCAGCGTATCAAATCCCTGCAGGTTCTGACCATCCACATAGATATCCATGCTAAGGTTAAACGGCTTTTTATCCGAAGAAACTCTCAGAGATGAATTTCCCTTATAACGGACACCTATGCTATCATAACGGGTTTCATTTACAATGAGCGCTGCGGGAATATCCTCTTCTGTCGGGATATTTTTTTCGAGAAGTTTTTTCCAATTTGCCTGATCAAATTCAAGATAAAACTCCAATACTTCTGTATTATCGAATAAATTTTGTGCGTATCCATCTTGGATACAGAAAAATCCAATAAGCAGTAGCATTTCGAGTATTAAGTTTTTTAATATAGTATTTTTTAGGATTAACATCGCCGTTTCTTTAATCGAATCGGGTGTCTAACGACAGTGGGGACCGAAACCATTTGAAAAGATCTCCGCTCAGGATTACTAAAATATTGGACTAATTGTTATATCAAAAGGTTTAATAAAATATATAAGAATAATATTTTGAGGTAAATAAACAGGATAGCCTGAAAGCTTTAAATCTGGCTTATATGCAAAACGAAGAACAATTTTATTTAAAAGATCGGCATGTCAATCTTTTCTTTTTTACTCATATTATTAGCTTGAATTATTGAATGGCGGGTAACTTACAGAGGAATATAGAAGTTGTGGGGCTTTTATCTTAGAAATGAACTACCCTGACGTAAGCATTACGGAATTCTCTTAATAAAAAGTTTACTCTTAACAAAACACTACAAATTATTCATATAATGCTGAAAATGATATCATTCCTCCAATCCTAAAAACTCAAGTGTGCTCTCAAGTGTGCGGTTGACAATGTTGTAATTTTCGATACCGTAACGTATTATGAACTCAAGCGCGAGATCGAACTTCCCTATCTCGTTGAACATGTGACCGTCAGAGTTTACAGAGAGCATGTTCCCTTTCTTCCCGGCGAGTTCAAGAAGCTGCTCGAGAGCCTCTATATTCGCCTTGTTGGTGAGAATATAGGAGTTATTGATCTCAATCGCTGTATTTGTTTCGAGGGCTGTATCAGTCAGGGCATCGAGGTCAAGAGGAAAGACTTTATAGAACGGGTGTGTGACAACATGTATTTTCGGATGTTTTTTAAGTGCAGTTATTACGGCGCGTGTGTTTTTTTCTTTATTTATATTGTACTCAAAGTGACCGCTTTTATGAAGAGCGGCGAGGATGATTTCGTAGGAAAAAGTCTCATCAAATTCCGGTAGATCCAGATCGCCGGTGTCATCAAGAATTGTCGCTTCGATACCTTTGAAAACCCTCACACCATCGATAACCGGGGGCATCCGCTTGAGCATGACAGAGAAATAGGATCGAGGTGTTTGGTGGACAGGGCTGTGGTCGGTAAGAGCAAATGCTTTCAATCCTTTTTTTTGGATTATAGAAACAATTTCAAGCAGAGTATGGAATCCGCAAGTGCTTCGTAGCGAATGAACATGAAGATCGCATTCTATCATTATCGAAAAATCCTATGAGAAAATTTATAGATATTGCTGTAATCATAGCTATATGCTGTTTATAAGTCGATTGATAATTATTAAAATTTTTCAAATTTCACTGCTATTAACCGCAAGTGGCTATTAACTGTCATTGTCCGTATCAAAAATATCCACTGTTTCAGGCCGTTTATAT
>JABHYP010000553.1 GCA_018656855.1 Candidatus Latescibacterota bacterium
GAAGATTTCCCCTTCCTTGCCTTCGAGGCTCATGTGATCGAGAGCAAGAAGCCCGTCTTCGTAACGTTTGGTTAAATCGTTTGCCTGTAACATTTTTTTAAAACCTCCGGTTTTAAAGTTTAAGGTTTAAAATTCAAAGTATTCAACAGGTTACACATTTATTATGTCTTTTTATTACTTTTTTTCTCCTTTCCTCATGTGCTTTATGCCTCTTTTTTCATTAGCTTTACAACTTACTCTATTATTAACTTTCTCAATTTGTGTTTCTGTCCCTTTGTCACTAATCACTTGTGCCTTGTGCCTTGTTTTTGTATCACCTCACATCATACCTGAGAAAAGAAACGAATGAGCCGGCAAAAAACAGAATCGAATATAACGCCAGAAGAAGGATGTCGATCCAGGCAGCCTTTATAGTTTCTGTCAGCGAAATACGTCTGTATGTATCCATGTGTGGCACGGAAGCTGATGTTTCATCAAATGCTTCATCCTTATTGGGGTTGTATATGTGTGAGCCGTTTGTCGTGAAATATTCTTTTGGATTATAGTTGTTATAAATATCTTCATTGACCTTATGCTGAAATACCCTGGCGTTCTTTTCAATATTATCCAGTTCCAACATGCCAGTTCCCGATAGTTCGGAAACAGAATACGCGAAGCAGCTTACCGGAGATATGCGTGAAATCATTCTGGAAATGGTGTTCTGAATGGCAATTTCATTTTTATGAAGCTCCTCGAATTTTTTCATTTCCGAGCCGAGCCGTTCATGAAATTCTTCATCAATGGAAATCTTTTCCTCATTATAACTCTTCAACGCGCTCTCACTATTTTCAGGCTTCACTCTGGAAAAACCGAAAATAGCCATTTCATCCGTAATACTGAAATCGGATGCGATTTTTCCGAGAAGAGCTCTTAGTCGATTCCTGTAGTCACTGACAATGCTTTCACTTATGATTCTTTTCTCCATGGAAAAAACCTGTTGGGATTTCACCGGATGGAGAGCTTCCGCCAGCATGGGGCTCAGTTTTGGAACCACAAGTATAAAAATAACCCATACTAACAGGAGAATTACCATTGAGGTCAACGATTTGCTGGTGAAGGTTGAAACAAGTGTCCCAAGGGTAAACATGGCAAGCAGGAACATAAACGCAGCGCCGTAAATCACCAACACTTTCGGCAGAACCTCAGAGGAGAATATGTCAAATGAAACTGAAACCGATATAATCAAAACCATCAGGAGAAGTGAGACCACAAACGGCACAAGAAAAACCAGGTAATTCCCGAGAATCTTGGCCATGATGATTGTCCATCTCGGGACAGAATTCGATAACATGAGCCTCAGTGTGGCGCTTTCCTTTTCCCCTGTCACAGAGGAGAAAGTGAATATCATGGCAAGGAGCGATAAAACAAAACTCACGATAAAATAAAAATCGATTTTGCCGAAAAGAGTAGACTGTGAGATATTCGTTACCGAGTCGTTCATTAATTCAAACCGGCCGTCACGGGAAGTCATGATTTTATTGGGAAGTGTGTATTCCAAACCAATAGAAAAAATACTGAGTTCCGATGGCGGGCGGTACCCCTCTGCACGAAAATCATATTTTATCTTCCCTTCGGAACGTTCATGGTACATTCGCTCCGCATTCTGATAGCTGTTATACCGCTGCTGGTAATCCTTCAGTGTGACATAGGTACCTGTGGGTATCAACACCAGACAAAGAAGCACTGCGATAAAAAAACGGTGCGTGTGTATTGTTTCCTGGATTTCCTTTAAGATTAATGTTGCAAACATTTTTATTACCCTCGTCTTAATTTTATCTTACATCATACTTCAAAAAACTCACAAAACTCGCTGCAAAGAACAGGATAGTGAAGAGTGCCAATAGTAAAACATCTATCCATTCAGTTTTTAAAGCTTCACGCAGACTAACATGATTATATGGTTTCAGGTGCGGAACGGATAATTTACTGGGATCGAATCCTTCGACACCAGTTGTATGTGATGATGTGCTGCCTCGCGTATTGCCATAAGATTTTATGATATAATTATCATAAATCATTTCCTTCAATCTATCCTGAAATCTTCGCGCATGTTCATTGAAATTATTCATTTCCATCAAACCCGTCCCGGACAGTTCAGAAACTATATAGGTATAGCAGCTTACCGGTGATACCCGTGAAATATTCATTGCAATCAAAGCCTGATTGTTTCTCGCATTGGCATAGTCCTGTTCAATACGTGAAACAGCAGTTGATATTTTTTTATTGTATTCTTCTTCGAGCAGAATTTTCTCTTCATCATACTGAGCATATGCTGTCTTACCTTTTTCAGTTTGACCGGTAGCACGGATATTCGTGAAATCAACACCATATCGCATCATGACTTTTTCGAATAATTCACGTCGTTTCTGGTCCAGTTCATTTTCAATATCAGCCCTGGCAACCTGTTTTTCGATGTTGAAAACCTGCTGTGATTTTACCGGATACAGAATCTGGGCGATCATGGGGCTGATTTTCGGTACTACAAGGACAAAAACAGTCCAGATAAAAAGAAGGGATATCATCGATGTCATCGACTGATGCGTCAATGTGGAAACCAGCATGCCAAGATTGAATATTGAGAAAATGAAAAGCAGAGTAACAAAAATAATCACGAGAAATGTGGGTAGTAATTCACTTGAAAAGAAGGTATGCACCCCGGAAAGATTAACAACAATAAGACCCAGAACAATAGCAATAGTGAACGGTGCAAGGAAAACAAGAAAGTTTCCCAGAACCTTCGCCAGAAGAAGACGCCACCGGTGCAATGACTGGGACATAATGAGTTTGAGAGCTCCGGATTCCTTTTCTCCTGAAATGCTGTTGAATGTAAAAATCAACGCAAGAAGAGTAAGGACAAAATTCACATTGAACAGAAAATCTATCTTGCCGAATAGCATTGACTGGGGATTGTTGATGCCCGACTCATCTATAATCTGATACTGGCCGTCCCTGCTGGTAACAACCTTATTCGGAAGAAAATATTCGAGTCCAACAGCAAATACGCTTAACGCAGAAGGTGGACGGTATCCTTCACCGCGAAAATCGGTATAGTGAAGTCTTGTTTCACTCCGCTTTTCGTAGAGGCGAACAGAGTCGTTGTAATCTGCCAGCCGCTGCTCATAATCCTTCAATGTAACAAAGAATCCCAGAGGGATAAGCATTATACAAAGCAGAGTTGCGATGTGAAACTTGAGGCTGTGGATTGTTTCCTGAATTTCTTTTAATATTAATGTTGCAAACATTTGTATTACCTCCGGCAATATTTATCGCACATCATTCCTCTTATTTTTTTAAACTCACTTTCCTGCTTCGATCTTTTCAAGAAACTCTTTTGAAATTTCCTGGATTGTTCCACGGTTGGATCTTTCGAACATAGTATTAATTGCAGCCACTTCCTGAAGGTATTTTTTCGCTTCCCCGTTGTTCCCGAGCCGGTAATAACAGGACCCGATACGATATTTTGTTCTCACATCCAGCGACTGTTGGATGCCTTTTTGAGTGAGTACCTTTAAAAACGATTCGAGCGCTTCTTTATAGAGCGGTTTCAGCAATTCGGGAGCTCTTTCGGCTTTAGTCTCACGCATCTTCGCTTCTGCACGGTCGAACGGTATATTACCCTTACTTATATAGGCATTCGGAACCGCTTCCCTGACCTTCGAATAATCCCTGATAATTTTGTCGTACATGGCTTTCTGCTGCTCAAAAAGGTCTTTTGATTTGTAATATGAAGCGCAGGCGTTGTAATATGCGGCCCGGGTTTTGTCGTTTGTAATTTCTCTCGTCTTTATGTCCCACCCATTGTCTTTTTTTCTCTGTCCTGCCAAAAATTGAAAACCGTCGATAGGCCGAGAGTTACTATCAATGAATACGACCATACCGCCGATCTGGTACTTGTGTTTAAAGCTGAACGTGTCATCGGCACCATAATCGATATGGGTATAATAATCTGATACACTCACCGCATTATTATCGATAAGTTTTTTCTGGATATTTTTCGTCTTGCTGTCACTCGACTCGAAAATCGAAAGCGCTTCTTTGACATTGCCCTTTATGACAGCATCACCGTATTTCGTAAAAATGTCACGCACTTCGTCGAATACAAACGCCTCAACCCGAAATGAAATACAAAATACAAACGCCGCTGTCAGCAACAGTAATGGAAACTTTTTAATAGTTGTCGTTTGGGGTGTCATCTTTCTTCTCCTTCGGTTATTTTATTGCCGTTTTAACCTTTTCAATCCATTCTTGTAAAATGTCTTTATAATATTTCCCATTTCTCATTCCACCGATCGAAGAACCGGCAATATCATCTAAGTGTTTTTCTGCTATGGCATAATTTTCAATACGATAGTAAGAAATCCCGAGATCGAGTTTTATCTTTTTTACCGTAGAACTTTGGATTCCTTTCTGAAGTAAACCTTTCTCGAACGATTCGATTGCTTTTAAATATTGTTCCTTCAGTTCACCGGAAACCGTATTGATTTTTTCCTGCTTAACACTTTTTTCAGATTCAAGAAAATATGTGTCCCCTATTCTTCTATAAGCGCCTGCTGCTGCGTTCGGGACATGAGAATATGATGCAATTATCTTTTCACACATTTTGCGTTCTTTTTCATAAGACGCTCCCCAGTAATGGAAATAATGCGCACAAGAGCTATAAAAATCGACCCATGTCTTATCATTCTTGATTTCTTTCGTTTTAATAATCCATCCTTTGTCCTTTTCATTCTGTTTAGCTATGAATCGGAATCCATCGAATGGTTGTGAATCTTTATCCATAATAACTACCCAGCCCAACCAGTTGGACTCGCTTATATTACAATTTGTGTGAATTTCACCTATTTTCCCTTTTATTTTATTAACTCGCTCAGTTTGACTTTTTATTGTTTTATCATCACTTCCATTAAACACTGTGAGCGCTTCTTTTACATTTCCCTGTTTGATCGCATTTTCATACCTCTCGAAAAGCGCTTGGATTTCCTGAGGATTGGCGTACACTGTATATGGCCGCGAACAGATGAACAGGCTTACGATTGTAGCTACAAAACATGCAATACCGGACTTAGAGAAGATCGACATTTTAAGCACCCTCTTTTCAACTATTATTTCAGCGAATAAATATATGACATTATACGTCCGACCAATTCCATATATAAGATGCTTATTTCAAATTACATTTTTCCTGTTCATTTCTTTGCTTGCCCAAAGAAACAAACCAAAGAAAGGGCATCCCGGAGAAATCCGTATCTGTGCTTTATGCGGAGGATTTCAGAAAAGGATTTCAGCCTGTCTGAGCGAAGCGAGTTCTGAAATTCCTGAAATCATTCGCATCGCACGGGGATTTCTCAGGGAGAAGTTCATGGTATTATTTTATACCTGAGTCTCTTCTATACAATTTTTTCCAATCCCCGTTGAAAAGCCCCGCATTCGGAAGGATTTTTCGGATGAATAATTGCAGCTTGTCTGAGCGGAACGAAGTTCCGTGAGTTCTGCAATTCCCGAAAAAACGGAAGCGAATGGGGAACATGGCTTTGCATAGGGCGTGCTTTCTTTGGTACTTTCTTTGCACGAGCAAAGAAAGTAAGATTATCGTATGTGATAGAAACTATAAACTCTTTTGTATTACAAATAAATCTGCTTGAATAAAAAACATACTCCAATTATCGAACATCATACCGCAGAAACGCCACATAAGCGCCAAGGAAAAAGACTACATTAAGAACGAGCAACAAGATTACATCAATTCTATCCCTGACAAAAATCTCTTTCCAGTTCAACTCTCGTTCGCTAAATTCCGGCAAATCACCCATCTCCTCCAGAAAAGACCATTCCTCGCAAACAGTCTCCCAGTACTCCTGGATAGTTGAGCCAAGATTTTCATGAGCGATTATACCGGTTCCGGCAATGTCAGTAATCAGAAATGTTCCCACAGCCACCGGAGAGAGACTCGAAAGAGTCCTGGCGAGGGCAACCTGATTGTTCAGACGGCTGCGGAATTCACGGTCGAGTTGATTAACCTCACGAATATTACGTTCCATAATTTCTTCAAACACTTTATCCATCTGTTCCTGTGAATTCTCCCCCTCAGAAACAAAAAGATTATCTTGCCTCTCCGAACGACTCTCTTCGAATTGGAGAGAGAGTTCCAGGTGTTTCGCTAATATTTCCTGTACAGAGGGCAGCTTCCTAAAAGCGCCCGCAGCATAGGGACTGATATCGGGAATCACATAAACAAAGAGCGCCCATGAGAAAAGCAGGAGAATAAGAGCATTACGGGAATTGTGCGTCAACGTGGAGAAAAGCAGCCCGAAATTAAAGAATAGGGACAGCAGTAACAGCGAAACCACATAAATGAGAACGAGTCTGTTCCATTGACCGTCCAGAGAAAACTGCGTCGGCACAAGGGTTAGCAAGAGAACACTTATCAGGAAAAACAGGGTGAATGCAAACCATACTGTGAAAAAATTCCCTATCCATTTGGCAAAAAGAAGTATATCACGGGAAACACTGTTTGAAAGTGTAAGCCCAAGAGTTCCTGTTTCTTTTTCACGGGTGACAACATCATGAGCGATGAGTATAGTTAAAAGTGTGCCTATTATAGTTATTACGAATGTGATAGTTACAGGGGGAAACAGCTTGTCGGGTGTCAGTTCACCAATGCTTTTCTGTAATTCAGGAGGAGACATAACATGGAGATACAAGGTGCCTTCCTTATCAGGACTTGCTCCGGGGAAGGCGCCTTCCAACGGCCTTATTGGCAGCGGTAAATTTAATCCCCACCCTTTTCTTATACCGTACTCACTCGACATCTC
>JABHYP010000554.1 GCA_018656855.1 Candidatus Latescibacterota bacterium
AAAATACATTCTTCTTTTTTAACTCATAGCTGTCTGCCGCTCATTCATCAATAGACCCCGTAATCCCGAATCGTATCAAACATCGCCAGAACATTTTCAAGGGGAGTTTCCTCTAAGATGTAGTCGTGGCTGGCACCTGCAACGAATCCTCCGCCCGGTTTCATAATGTCTATTACCTCACGTGTTTTCTCCCGGACATAATCAGGATCGCCCTCGATAAGCACACTCTGTGAATCGATACAGCCGTTGAACACTATTTTGCCGCCGAATTCGGCTTTCAGTTTTTGCAGGTTCATACCGTGACAGTAAGGTTGAATAGCATGAAGCCCGTCAAGGCCCACCTCTATCATCGATGGGATAAGCGGAGCAAATCCTCCGCAGCAGTGAAGCATCACCTTAATACCATAGGAGTGTCCAAGGTCGATTAAACGCTCGAGATGGGGGAGAACAAAACGCCTGAACAGTTCCTCACCCAAAAGCGGACCGGTTCGGCTGCCAAGATCGTTTCCGATGAAAAAAATATCGATCACATCGGAAGCGGCTTCAAAGGTACGACGGCTTATCTCGGCATAATAATCAACGATATGCCCCAGAACGGCATCGACTACTTCCGGCTCGTCATACATTTTGTAATAGAGATTTTCCATACCCATCAGGTCGATAGCATCGTGCCAGAAAGGTGACCAGTCACCGCCGAGTATGGCGAACTCACCTTTGTGTTTTTCAGCATCGCGCCTTATTTCCGAGACATCCATCCATTCCGGGTCAGGCCAGTCGTAATCGTGGACACCGGCAAGCGCGGCATCGGCAAGAGGATGGCCCACAGGCTGACCGTAACCAATCCCTGTGCGCTCGATCCCGAAGGGGGTACGGTATACAACGCCGTCAGGCAGCGTGAATTCGGGACCGTCATAACGTGCGTATACCCGGCGAAAGTCATCTCCGAATCTCAGGGACAGGCCCTCGTCATCTAGCCCCAGTTCATTCCCGGCTTTTTTCAAGAACTCAGGGGATGCGCCGCACCATGCCGGCACTCGATCCGGTTCCTTATGTTCGAAGGAAGCAAGCACCCGCTCTCTGGAAGTCATGTGAATGGCACTCCTTTCGAGTCCTCAACGGTCATGAATTTATTCAATTGTTGCGGTGTAAGGTCTTCTGTTTTGTTATTGTTAACCTTCGGTAATTCAATAGTGAAGTCAATATTTTCGCACAGTCGCCTCGAAACACCGAAATTGATGAAAGAAACACTCCGAAAATCATCTGCGCGCTTCAATGATTTATAACTGTTACTACTGTTTCAGTTTATTTTCTCATATTCCTTAAGTGGTACATCGACATAATGAAGCACGACTGATGAAGGCTTTCCTCTTACTCCGGACTTATTGACTGCGCGTGCACGGATCGTGTTTTTTCCCGACCGGAGAAACCATGTCCATTTCTCACCGGTCTCCCGCCACTCGGTATCGTCGACACTCACTTCAATGTGGCTGAAGTTGGGTGTGCATGTCTCGAAATGCAGGAACAGCCTGTCGTTACCAAATGATGAAAGTGCGTGAATGTGAACCAGGTTCAGATCGGGCCACATGTCCCTGGGACGGTCAGTGAACCAGGAGTGTTTGCGGTTTGGCGGAGTTTTCTCGTCATACCAGTTTATATAGCCGTCCCACGGCCATTTGTCGATACCATGAGCCAATGGCATGGGCAGGGGCTGGTCATAGAAATTGTTTCGCGGCACCATACGCATGAACTGAGCGAGATTCACTCCGGCCCAAGGGCGGATCGCATGGAAGGTCGGCGATCCCTGGCCCAGCGGAAATTCACCTATATCCTTCATTGCCTGTGATGTCGCTTTGTTGCCATCGAACATCCAGTCGTAGGGTTTGTCCTGATGGAAAAGGTCTGTATAGTGATTGTGGATTTCAAGATAATTCTGCGGAATGAGGGTTTCTTTGTCGTACGAGTAGAAATTGGTATAGCTTGAGTCGAGATATATCCATTTCCCAAACTCATCGTTCCATACTTCACATATCTCGTGAGCATTAATGTTTACAAGACGTGCCTGCCAGCCATAGGCCATGCACAATCCGGCGAGAAGATTGTTGAACTGAATGCACATGCCGCCGCTGCCAACACGGTCGATGCGCTCCAGAATGCTCTTGGCGTCCCACCCGGGATAGTTATAATCGGGATGTATCCAGTTGAAACGCTTGATAACATAGTCCATGAGTTTGACCTGGGCCTCGAATTCTGTACGGCATCCTCCAACAAGTTCATCGAGGTTCTCACGAAGACGAATTTCCTTGAATTCGGGACGATCCCAGGGCTCCCATTTCCAGTCTATCGAAGAGTATTGTATCTTTGGATTATCTACCGAGATAACCCTGATGTTATCGGGTACCGGCATGAATTCTGACAGCCTTGTATTCGCTTGCATGGATTTGACCACAGGGGATACCAACGGATTCAAGGTGCTCAGTTCCGCTTTGAGCTGTATATATCGCCTGTTCAGTGTGTCTTCGACATCGTATTCGAGTTCCGGGCCTGATCCGATAAGTTCATAAGGCCCCCACCCTTCATCATAAGGCCCCGGTTTAATACCTGAACGCATGTAGTAGTTTACGCTAGCCCCTTCGGGTATATCGGACGCGAACCTAAGAGTCAGGCGGTTTCTTGTGACGACCATCCGCGAGAAGGTTCTCGTGGGTATGATGAAATCTTCCGAATCGCCTCGCCAGAGGTCTATAACGGGTGTAGCCAGCCAGCCGGTCTCTATATAGCGGTCAAGGCTTATGCGGACACTGTATTCGGCTAGGGTCTTTCCATCAGGCCCAAACGGACTCTTTTTCCAGGATTTTCCGCCATTGAATGATTTAAAAGAAGTCTTGCCGGCTACAGCCGGGTCACCGCCGCCATGCTCGTATTCATCGGCCCGTGCAAGGATAAGTTCCCAGCCGTCTTCCTCAGTCGCCGCCTCAGGACATGACAGATCAATGATATTTCGGCCCTTTTTAAGCCAGTCCACGGGGAATTCTATCCAGAAACACCGCCAGCTTTTGTACTCGGACAAGTCCCATACAACTTCATCATTATTGTTAACGGAAAAACGCAACGGGTGGGCGCCTAAAGAGGTAGTGTATTTTTTCACGATAATAAGTAGAAATGCTTTTTCTGCCCGTATATCGTCGAGAAAGAGGATTTTTCTGGCTTGGTTCTTTCCCCAGATAATATCGGAAGAAACACCCTTGTCACTCATGCCCGCACCGGGAGCGTCATTCTGTATCAAGTCCATATTGAAAAGGCTGACACCACCCCCGGGGTGTTTCATGAGCTTGTGCATGAAACCGTTGTTATAAATCATCTCCGCGTCACCGCCCCAAAGCGTTTCCACTTCTTTTGCTTCAACAAATGCTGCGATGAAAACAATACCAAGCATAATTACGATACATCCGGCTCTTTTCATTTTCAACACTCCATAAAAAAGGATTAATCCGACATTCCCAAAATTATTGTCATGAGCATTCAAAATTTCCCATTCTTTTTGATAACCGTATTTTATCTCTTCCAAGTTCTTTTAGCAACTATATTTCGCATACTATTCTATTAATTGCATCGTATATGATTGATAAACAGAGAAATATTCTGTTTGATGTCATTTTTACACCATGAAATTCAAGATTGAAACCTCCATCAAAACCAACTTTCATGCTTTTACACCGGACGATCAGAATATGCCAGCCATGAACACATGTTAATTATAATATAATAACATGTTATGATATATTGTGAAAGCATTTTTTACGTTAATATGGAAAATTGGGGATAATATCACCAAGATAGTTGTATAATTGCAAAACCATTCTGACAGTACTTTCAGGGATAAAAGAGAAGCTTTGTTTAAATCATTGAAGATATTTAAATTAAATTCTGATGAAAATTTTGCGCTTATACAACCAGTAGCAAAGATACCAGTAAACAACAAGAACTATGTTCTGATGAATGATCTTTCCCGCAACACCGATGTTTTCGAGAACAGGCATGGTGAAAATACCAACGAAATTTTTTGTCCACCCGCCCAGGAGATTCGTAAACATGTAGATGAAAATCGAGTTCATACCGACAATCACCATGACCTTAGCCCAATTTTTGTGCTCCCTGACATCTATTATCCAGTAGAACAGGGCAAGCGCCAGAAGGCACCATCCGCCGCTGACAATAATGAACGAACTGGTGCATATCCGCTTTATAACAGGTGTGACAGGATTGAGGGCAAGACCGAGCACAACACCCGCTATGCCGTATGTACATAACAACTTTATTTTACGCATCCCCGCCCGGTCGCTTCCGAGAATAATTCCGGCTATTACTCCCCACATGGTATGAGCGGTAGAACCGATAAAGTTAATAGTGACCCAGCCGCCGCCCGGATTAATTTTCCCCATTAGGATACGATCGACAAATGCGCCCAGATTAACATCTTTCTCCCATGGATCTGTAACGCCGGGACTGGTGATAAACCGATATGCAATATAATTGCCGAGTAGTATTGCGAATGAAATGATGAGCTGTGTACGCAGTGATTTTTTCATGAATAAAAAAGCGATGAAATATGTAAATGAAAGCTGGGTAAGGACATTCCACAGTTCCCAGACAAGCTTGCCGCTGTACGAACAGTGAAGTATAACGCCGAGGGAGAAAAGTATTATTGAGCGTTTGATAACATGAAGCAACGACTGGTTCCATGTTTCACCTCGCTCCCACCGTTTTGCGAATGAAAAGGGCATGGCAACGCCGACAATAAACATGAAAAACGGTTGAATCAGATCCCAGAAATGAAGACCGTTCCAGGGATGATGGGTAAATTGCAATCCAACAAATCTCCAGTATGGAATATTCTTTAAGTAAGGCAGTCCAAAGCCGCCCGATACAAGGAGAATCATGGTGAATCCGCGAAACGCATCAAGTGATCCAAGACGCTTCTGCGGCGATAACTGAGCTTTGTGTATTCCCATGATGCTCAACCCTTTTTCATTTTCTTCTGTTCACTGATTTTCTTTGCTTTCAAATATGTGAACTCCGAACTATAATCCCTGAAACCCGGCAAGCACCGCAATAATCCCTGCCGGCATAGCAAATTTAAGAGCAAGCGATGCCGCATAAAGACGCTTTTGAGACGTATCAGCAAGTGATACTTTTATGCTGAAGATAAGCGCTGGCCACACGCCCAGGATAATTATGGTTAGATATATTAGCCCGAAATACCCGGCGACAAAAGGCACGGCAGTAATTATAGCGAGAATTCCCAGCGCAATTGCTGCAAGTCTGCATGTCGGCCGAACTCCCCAGACGGTTGCGGCAGTCTTTATTCCGACAGCGTTATCACCTTTTATATCCGCGGAATCCTTGATTAATTCCCTGCCAAAATGAAAAAGTATAGCGAACACCGCCGGCAGAAGTGACCGAGTAACACTCTCTCCCGCAACTCCCCCGTACACGAATGCAAGCCCGCCGAGACTCGCTACCGAAAGGTTGCCGACAAAGGGAATACCCTTAAGTTTCATGTCGTAGGCGAAGAGTACAACAGATGCGGAAAGGGCTATTGTAACTCCCGGAGTTCCAAGCGGGGCTGAAAGCCATATTCCGATGAACGCCAGAAGGAGCGCGAAAATAACGGCAGCGCCTGCC
>JABHYP010000555.1 GCA_018656855.1 Candidatus Latescibacterota bacterium
GTCGTCGTAGTTAATAACGCTCCATATATTTTTGAAGAAGCTCTGTTTCTCTATAATTGCAGTATCGATATTTCTGTGGATATCATTCTTAAATCTTTTCAGTTCATTTCTTGAAATACTTTTGTTAGTAAATGTTCGAGTTGAAATGATGTCATCCAAAGCAGCTTGTACATCGTTGTTCAAAGCAGCATGACCAGCTTCTGCACCATCATCACTTACATTGTCTTCCTCCATAAGAATACAAACTACTCCAATATATCCTGAAAATGTCAAAGGTCCCATGGAAGGTGGAACTGGAATAGGTTTCAGACTGGTTTGCCACTCTCCGATAACGGTAGGTATTGTGATATGAGTACCCTTTTTGGCATTAGATATATTTAGATTGCCATGACTTCCGGGGATAGTGTGTATGGTTGCAGTGCCTGATAATTTAAGGACATTCGAAAACGAAACAGTATCTCCATCGATTTTAAAAAAAACTCTCCATAAATATGGTTCAGTTTTTCCAAACCCATCAATCGCTTCTCGGCAAAAAACTTCATCAAGTTTTATTTTAACATCTAAGGTTTGACGTTCCAAAGTATTTTCTTCCTTTTTTATAATGTTAATTAACTTGATACCATCTAATCCAGCATTCCCCATATAAAATTGCTGTGAAATTACATTTTTACTCAACCATCTTTTTGAATGAATTATATTATTATTCATCGTTTTATACAAGTATTTATTAACACCACAAGAATAGCTTAAACTAACATCACAAACATGGCCATTAAGGGATCTATCGTGGCTTATGGGAGAGTTTAAGAGCTGATATGTGTCTTAAAGCGCACATCTTGAGGGGAAGAATGATTATATAATATGTGAAATTACTTGTTAATCTTTAAATGGAAATGTCGCCCAACAATGTTAGCATCCATGAAAAACATGGAACAGAAATAACTCGCAAACGTTTAATATAATGGTATTATTATAATAATATTTTTATATATTCCTAATCTTCTTTAATACTATGGGTGTTATAGAAGTAGTTTTGTTCATACATAATGTTGAGGCCATGAGTGAGTATAAAACTTCATTATTATTATTTGAGCATTTTTCTGCTTCCAGTGCTACTCTTTGGCACCCATAGTATTATATTATTAATGCCTTTTACAATGATTGTCAATATTAAAGAATTTATTATAATTAGAATACGATTATATGCACACAGTTAACCATTAAGAGAACGAAACGAATAAATAACTACACCCCAAACTTCAAAGTTCATCCCGAATCTCTATTGGCTCGTATTCGTCATTCTCAGGCACAAGAAACAAACTATCCCTGTCCATTTTAATCCTCTTCGCTGTAAATTCCCCATCTATCATGGCTACCACCACTGAGTTATTAGCCGGTTCAACAGCACGGTCTATAATCAGAATGTCACCTGAATGTATAGCGAGGCACACATGTAGTCAATAATAATTGTTACATCGGGAAACAGTATTGGATTAGATGCAATAGAAGAGATTGCTCAAATTTAAAGATTACCAGCTATACTATCACTATCATTCAGCAAGATGTTGCTTATAATAGACAATAAAATACTTGTATGAAGAAATTTGAAGTTGTAATATTCATTTATAAACAGAATTTATTAGGAATTATAACCATTAATGAATTTGATATGGGGAATACCGGATAATGTGTTTCAGATAGGTTATATAAGTCACCAGATGAAATATGGTGGTTATCTGTCAAGGCTTTGCCGAAAGCGAACTTGTCCTGACTTTGATTGACAAAAACCGACAACAAGTAAATCCGGTGTATAAGGATTATAGTTACTCATTAACTGTAAAATGAGAAATTATTGAGTAATCCTAATAATCGCAAGCACTCATTATCTGGAAGAACCGCCAATCATATTATTGAGGAGTTAAACCATGAAAAAAAAGATAAAAATTAATCGGCGTTCCGCAATAAAGACCTTAGGAGCGCTCGGAATTGCAAATACGTTAGTTTCTGCAAAAGCTTTTGGGCAAAACCAGAAAGCCGATGCGTACGCTCTTATTGGAGCCAGCACTCCGGTTGAAGTAGTCAAAACTGCTCTTGATGAAAATATTGTGAAAGGACTTGGTATTACCATTGATTATGATGGTGATCCTAAAGAGATGACAACACTTGACAGGTACAGACTGCTGATTACGCTTCATTATGGACCATTTACACTAGAGCAAGAGAAAATGGTTCAGGCATTTATTCAAAGCGGTGGTGGTGCGTTGTTTCTGCATAACAGCACTGATATTGCACGAAGAGGAACAGAAATTATTCGCGATATAATAGGCGGTTATTGGTTACGACATACTGACATACGGCCTTACAGAGTGAAGATAACGAACAGGAACCACCCCATAACAAAGGACGTGAATGATTTTGTGATAACAGGCGAGCATCACTATAATCAATATGATAAGGATCCCCGTAACACCTTCATGATCAATGAGTCAATAGACGGTTGGGCGTATAATAATATTGAAGGAGATAAACATTATGACTCGCAACTTGGGGATTTGGGTTTCGGCCCTTCAGGATGGTCCGGCTGGGCATACGATTATGGAAAAGGCCGAGTGTGCTTCATGGCTCCCGGTCATACACTTGATGTGCTAATGAATCCGGAATTTGTCAAACTGCAAAAGAACGCTGTTCGGTGGTGTCTGAAACAAATCTGAAATTATATTTACCGATCAGTTGCTTCGAGTGTTTCAAATAATTAGGATCTGATAAAAAAGGGATTGAATGGAATAAATAACCACCCCCCATATCTTAAAGCTCATTTCATAAAGCATGTTTATATTTGTGGAAAAGTATTTAAAGTCCACCCTTTTCTCCATAATTTTACTTTAGGAACGGAAAAATATGATGATCCATTTTTTTTATTTACTTAATAATAAAACATTATTATACTAGTTATATTACGAATGTTATATAATTGTTTGTAATTGGCTCTATGTGCCATCTAAAATCACTTTTACAAAAGAAAATATGGGATTAATTTTTTTATATAAAAACACCACTAAACATATAGGATTTATATATATAATAACATTAAAACCATTGCTAACCTCAATTTCTAAGGTTACATTATTCTGATTCAGCTCACGAATTAACACCATATAGCAATTGTATGTTTAGAAATAATCGATGTGGGTATATAAACAGATAAAGTCAAAAGTTTTTTTTATTGTGAACAGTCGAAAAGAAAGATTACAAAACAGAAATCAGAGAAATTCCATGTATTTAACTTCATGAAATAATGATAGTTTATATTCTTCATTTATTATATGAGAAAAAACTGGATAAAATAAATGACTCCTGAATGTGCAAAAAAACTTAACAAACTGAAAAAAATTCTCAGAGAAACTGAAGGCTGTGCAATTGCCTTTTCAGGCGGAGTTGACAGTTCACTTTTGCTTACAGTTGCCGACGAGGTACTTGGAAACCGCTGTCTGGCTGTTATTGCTACCTCGTCTACCTACCCACAGCGTGAATATGAACAGGCGGTTGATTGGGCAAAGAATAATAATATTCCGCATGTGATTATTGCTTCAGAAGAGCTGGATATCCCTGAGTTCAGTGCTAATCCCACGGATAGATGTTATTACTGCAAGAAAGAACTGTTTGCTAAAGTAAAAGAGCAGGCTGATAAATATGGATTGAATTGTGTTGCCGACGGGAGTAACGCCGATGATGTGGGTGACTATCGTCCTGGTATGAATGCAGCCTGCGAGCTCGGTGTACTCAGTCCCCTGAAGGAAGCATCTCTTACCAAGGAAGATATTCGTACTATCGCAAAAGAGGTTTATCATCTCCCTATGGCAGATAAACCGTCTATGGCATGTCTTGCTTCACGGTTCCCTTATGGTTCGGCAATAACCGATGACAAGCTCAACCAGATTGAGAAAATCGAGCAATTTCTCCAACGGGAAGGATTCCGTATATACCGTGCCCGTCACCATGGAGAGATACTGCGGTTAGAACTCGGTAAGGAGGAGATGTTAGCTGTTATGAACAGTGACCTGCGCAAAAGAATTACAATGTTTGTAAAAGAGCTGGGATTCATTTATGTAACACTTGATCTCGAAGGATACCGTACAGGCAGTATGAACGAAGGCCTATTAATAAAAAGTCAGGCTGAGAGGAATTGATTAGGAATCTGGACTAGTTAAGATTATTTTCCTATACCATAAGGAGACGAAAAGGTTGAAGGCAGAAACTGAAATAAAAGAAAATCCATACCTGTGTTATCAGTGCGCCAAATGCTCTGCCGGCTGCCCTGTTGCAGAGAAGATGGAAATACTGCCACACCAGATTATGCACTACTTGTCCATTGGTATGGAAGATCGTGTATTGAAAGCGAACACTATTTGGATGTGTGCGGGTTGTTTTACCTGTTCAGTCCGCTGTCCAAATGATATAGATATCACTTCGGTTATGGATGACTTGCGTAAAAAATCGATACAACAGGGAATCTCATGTCCTGTACCTGATGTTCTGACTTTTCACAACGCTTTTATCAAGGCTTTTGCGGGACGGGGGCGTGTGCATGAACTCCGAATGATGACTGAATTTAATCTACGTACGGGAAATCCGTTCCATAACATAAAGCTTGCTCCGAAGATGCTTCTCAAAAAGCGCTTACACGTTTTACCCCCGAAAAGCCTGAAGGGGTTTAAAAGCTGGATGAAAAAAATATGGAAACATTAAAGCTGAAAACGGCGATATATCCCGGCTGTTCGCTCGAAGGCACTGAGTCTGCCTACGAGATTAGCTTGGTGAAAGTGCTTGATGCTCTCTGTATCGAACATAACACGCTTGACGACTGGAACTGCTGCGGCGCGACATCTGCTCACGCGCTCGATCACTCGCTGTATCTGTCCCTGGCAATGCGTAACCTGGAACTGGCGGAATTGCAGGGACACAACGAAATACTTGCTCCATGCGCCGCATGTTATCACCGTCTGGCAAGTGCAAACTTTGAGCTTAATAAGGATGCTACTTTGTTGAAACAGCTTAATAAAGAAGCAGAATTAAATTACCAGGGGAAAGTAAAGGTACGGAATGTTCTTGACTTCCTGGCTAACGTTCTTGGAACAAGTCAAATTGCTTCCCGTGTAGTAGAACCGCTTTCCGGCCTGAAAGTTGTGTGCTACTATGGATGCCTTAATACAAGGATTCCCCGTATGGAATCGTTCGATAATATGGAATATCCTACATCCATGGATCGTATTGTAGAAGCCCTCGGAGCGGAATCACTGGACTGGTCATACAAGACAGAATGCTGCGGCGCCAGTTTGTTCGTATCCTCCGAATCAACTGCCACAAAGCTCGTTTCGAAGATACTGAAGGACGCGGTCGCTCGCGATGCAGACTGTATTATTATAGCATGCCCGATGTGCCATAACAATCTGGACACTTTGCAGAAAGATATACGATCCAGTTTCGGGATTTCAAAACTCATACCGATATTATTCATCACACAATTAATGGGTTTAGCATTTGGCATGTCAGAGTCTGAACTGAAACTTGATAACAGTTTTGTTCCTTATTCACTGCCGGAGCACAATAAACCATGATTTGTTATGTGTAAGTTAAAAGGAACAGGTATGGATAAAAAAGATAGAAAGAAACATTGGGAAAAAATATTTGAAATGAAAAAACCCAATGAAGTCAGCTGGTATCAGGAAATACCCGAAACTTCATTAACATTTTTAAATAGCTTTAACCTTCCAAAAACTGCAAAAATAATAGATATAGGTGGTGGTGACAGCTTTTTTGTTGATAACCTTATTGAGTTAGGATATCAAAACATTACAGTTCTTGATATTTCAGAAAAAGCGCTTGAAAAAGCCAGAACCAGACTTGGTGGGAAAGCAGAAAAGATTACATGGATTACTTCAGACGTGACAGAATTTCAGCCAGACACTCAATATGATTTCTGGCACGATAGAGTGACTTTCCATTTTTTAACTGACGAAGATGACATAGAAAAATATATTACAATAATGAAAAGTTCCTTAAATAGTGAGGGCTATCTGGTAATTGGTACTTTTTCTGAAAATGGACCAAAGAAATGTAGTGGACTTGAAATAAAACAGTATTCTGAAATGTCAATGTCTGCCAGACTAGAAAATTATTTTAAAAAGCTTAAATGCATAACTGTTGATCACAGGACACCATTTGACACTATCCAGAATTTTCTTTTTTGTAGTTTTAAACGGCTGAATCTAATATCCATTTGAAAAAACATAATCATGCAGATGTAGCTGACGCATAGTAATATTCATAGTTCAAACTTTTGTGTAACGCAAATTTTATCTGTAATCATTAGCAAGTTTTTCCTCTACTTTGCGAAGTTCATTTGCGACGTTAAACAGGAAACCTCTTGAGAAAACAGATGAAAAACACGACAAAAAATATGGCAGGTTCCGTATTAGTAGTCGGAGCCGGCATTGCCGGTATGCAGTCCGCCCTGGACTGTGCGAACGCTGGCTTCAAGGTTTATCTTCTTGAGGAACAGCCATCCATCGGCGGTAATATGGCTCGTCTTGACAAGACGTTCCCGACCAACGACTGCGCGATGTGTATGATATCACCGAAACTCGTGGAAACGGGCCGCCACCTCAACATTGACATCATCTCGTACGCCGACCTCCTCAACTTAGAGGGCGATGCCGGTAATTTTACAGCCACTATCGGGAAACGTGCGCGGTTTGTCGACGAGGAGA
>JABHYP010000556.1 GCA_018656855.1 Candidatus Latescibacterota bacterium
AATCCCGACTGTCTCTTTAGCGGCGTATGATCCTGGCTGGTATAGTTCCCTCATCGGATGAAGTTCAGCGCCGGGACCGTAGAGTGTTTCCAGATCCTCTTTACACAAATGGACATGGCGAACTGAAATCCCAACAGGTATCTTTTTGGGATGCATCGAAACACCATGCTCATTTGATTGCACCAATTCAACAGATTTTTCCATATTTGCCGGTGATCCTAACCGCTCAAATACTTCCCTGACAATCCTGTCCAGAATTTCCTGGTCAACAGAAGGCGGTTGATTTATTTCAGGACTTCCCATGGTATTTTCCCTTCTTACCTCTATCCTCTATTAATAAATCAAAAAATATCTTTTTTTCTTTTGCAATAATGACTCAATATACGAAATAGTAAATCAAAAATGCAAAGGAAAAACTTCTTTAAAATCCATTTTTCCACATAAATTGTCTTGACTGACTCATGCGCTATATACTACTATATACTATAACTGATTTATTTTATGCCAAGACAGTAAAATTGAAATTTCCAACACTCAAAAGATACGCTTTTAAAAACGGTTTTCCCTTCAGTTAAACTCAATAAATAATGGTAATAATCATTAAGAACGTTATTTGTCTTTTTCTCATGATTCAATTTTTTTCATCTCTGTCATCCGGCGCCGAGCCTGATACGCTGCGAATTATTGATGTTTCTCAGCTTTCTGAAGGGAAAATTCCTGCGAAGTGGAAACATATACTTCCTCACAAACAACTTATATATACCAACTATTCGCTGGAATGGGACAGGGGAGGCCCATATTTACGGGCGCTTTCTGGGGGAACAGGATCGTGGCTTGAATTGGAGTTGGAAGATATTGATGTGTCGAAATACCCGGTAATGGAGTGGATGTGGAAGGTGAACCAGTTTCCAGAAACTGATTGGGAAAAGGACACTTCACAGGATGATTTTCCCATACGTATTGAGCTTGTATACGACTACAAAGGCGGGAAAACTTTTCTTAATATGGTGAGAAAAGGAATTATTACTTCAATATTCAAAGGTTACCCACCTGAATTGATAGTCAGCTATGTATGGTCGCTGAACGTACCGTTTGAAGAATCCTATCAGAGCCCGAACTCCAAACGAACGATGATTCTGCCCATCGAATCCGATATTGCTCTTAAGGAGAGATGGATACATGAAAGACGAATCATCAAGGACGATCTCGAAATCTTCAATGTTGAAAAAACTCCCCTTGTACTGAATAAAATACGCATCAGAGCCGATACGGATGATTCGTCGACACTCTCCGAAAGCGCTGTCAAATACATTTATCTGATTGGTGGGGAAGATGAAACAGTGGATTATTAGTCTTGATTATTCACAATAATTTTCACAGCCACACCTCACTTTTTACTCAGTCTTTAACAGGTGATTTAAATCGAGATCAATTGGCACTTTAATCAATAATCTTCAATTGCATTGGACAAACTTGGTTAGTTTAAAAATGTGTTCATGGATAAATTATTTAGAAACAATGAAATAAAATATACGTTCGATAAATTCTATTTCGGCGCCATGGTTATAGGATACTTAACCGGAATAGAAAAACTGGTTGAAATTTCTTCGGATTTTCTGGAATCTTATTGTATTGCCACTCCGGGAAAGGTTTCCGGTAACATCATTTTACGATTGGCAAATACTGTCAGTAACCAGTTGGTAAATCAGAAAAATATTCTATCTTAAAAATCCATTAATTTTATTACAGAAATTAAGAATGTAAAAATGCTAATTTCTTCCAAAATCTCTACTGTTCATTTATAAGTACAAGGAGCGGTTTTCGAATCCCTCCATCTACTTTAATAATAACAGAAGGATTAGGAAATATTTTAAAAACATATTTGAATTTGATATGAAAAATAGTGAATTATCTATATTATTAATATTCACATTATCATCTTTACTCATGCTATCGCTCAATATTTTTTAAAAGGGGAGACACTTATGAAAAGACGTAATTTTTTTAAACGTACAATGGCTGGCAGTGCCCTTTTAAGTGGCGCCGCAGGTATGACAGCATCTTCACCAGCTCTTGCTCAGGGGCAGCGGAAAGATGTGCTCATCAGGGAATCCGGAAAATATGACATCCTCCTGAAAGGAGGCCATGTCATTGATCCGGCAAATAATATCAACAGCAAGAATATGGATGTTGCCGTTTCGGATGGTAAAATATCTGCTGTAGGAAGAAATATCCCCTCAAAAGACGCAAAGAAGGCTATCGATGTGTCGGGTTTATACGTAACACCGGGTTTCATCGATCTTCATGTTCATGTGATGTTTAATTTGAAAGGTTTTGTCGGACGGTCAATAATTGCAGATGACCACAGTTTTACCGGTGGCTGTACAACAATGGTTGATGCCGGCACCGCAGGTGCGTTGAGTTTTGAACAATTTAAGAAAAATGAAATCGATAACTCGCGAGTGAGGATTCTTGCTTTTGTTAACATCGCAGCGCCGGGTATGACCGAAGCTGAGCAAGATCCCCGAACATATGATATTCAAAAGGCAGTGGCAACCGCACAGAGCTACCCGGATATTATTGTAGGGTTTAAGGTCGCTCACTACTGGACGACAAAACCATACGACAGTCTTCATACTCCCTGGGCTAATGTGGATGCTGTTGAAGAAGCCGGCCGTAAAGCGGGATTGCCGGTTATGTTCGACTGGTTTCCGAGGCCGGCCAGCGAGGGGTACCCCATGAGATCGTATCGTGAACTCATCCTCGAAAAAAGCCGACCGGGCGATATTTATACCCACCATTACGCACGCCATATTCCGGTGATAGGCGAAGACGGAAAAGTTAATCCGGATGTGTTCAAAGCACAGAAGCGCGGTTTTATTTTTGATACCGGCCATGGGGCGGGCAGTTTTGTGTGGAGAAATGTGATTCCTGCAATAGAGCAGGGATTCATATCCGACACAATCAGCACTGATCTCCACGGTAAAAATACCAACGGACCGGTAATCAATATGATCCATGTCATGTCGAAATATGTCGCATCGGGTGTTCCGCTTGAGCGTGTCATTGAGATGTCGACCATAAAACCTGCACGTGTAATCAATCATCCTGAACTGGGGAACCTGTCGGCGGGTGCATCGGCGGATATTGCAGTGTTTGACCAGCTGAAGGGAGATTTTGAATATACCGATACAAGCGGGGCAAAAGAGAGAGGAAATAAAAAACTCATGAATATGATGACCTTATCGGGTGGGAAGGTGGAATTTGATCCCTACGGATTAAGCGTCCCTTACTGGAAAGATATTCCGAAAGGTGAAGACTACTGGGTTAATCAGTCCGGACAGTTTTTCTAAAATGCACACCTCTTTGTGTTCACTTGGAAGTTTAACATCTGTCGTGCAGCGTAAGTTAATAGGGCTTGACTTTTCTAAACTGCTATTTATGTATATAAGAGCTGAATGGTGTAAATACTGTCCGGTTAAAATGTATTTAAACAATGACAATTGAAAATGTTTTCGCAGGATATGAGAACAACCTCTGTTCCTATCTTGATCAACTTCACAAAGAGGCTTCTTAGAAACCTGTGTTTGATTTTTCGAGGAATAACCAACTGTCGAAATAATCAATAATTAGTAATATTATATCCATGTTACTGCTCTATATATTTACACAGATATTAAATTTAATAGCAAGTTATAAAAAAATATATTGCAAATTTCATTTTTTCATATTTATTTCATTATTAGCAATGTTGAGTATTGAAATATTTATTAAAGAAAATTAAGTTTGCACATATAGTTAAGTTTACTATTTTCTCCGCTTACACGGATGACAAAAATGGCAAAAAGCGAAGAACGGTCGTCGAGATTCAGAGGCGCCTCAGATATAATTGATATGGACAGGCTCGAGAGAGAGACTCAGAAAATTCTTCTCCTCGGACTTTTAGTGGCGGTTTCGCTTCATGCGGCCATTGGCGCATATTATATG
>JABHYP010000557.1 GCA_018656855.1 Candidatus Latescibacterota bacterium
AGCGCCGTTCGTGTCGGGTATATCAACAATGAGTATATTATCAACCCGACTTTTCAGCAACGTAATGAAAGCGATATTGATATCGTTGTTGCCGGCTCTGATAACGATATTATGATGGTTGAAGGAAAATGTTTAGAAACTTCAGAAGATATTATGATAGGCGCTTTGGAATTCGCCAAGACATATATAAGGGAAATATGTGATCTTCAACGCGAAATATGCGAGGATATTTCTTCTCCGATAATGGAATATGAAGTAAATGTCCCTTCAGATGAAATGGTTAGCGATATTTATAATGTGTATTCTGAGGATGTAAAATCGGCAGTAAAAATTCAAGATAAGGCTGAAAGAAAAGAAAAACTCAAAAGCATATTTGAGAAAGATTATGAAACGTTAGAGGAAAAATATCCTGAAAGTGAGCGCAAGATAAAATTGGCGTTTGAAGAAGTAGAGAAGAAAATCGTTCGCGACATGTTACTAAATGAAAATGTCCGTATTGATGGACGCTCACCTGATGAAATTCGTTCTATCACCTGCGAAGTGGGTGTCCTACCTCGAACACACGGTTCCGCGCTTTTTACACGCGGGCAAACACAGTCGCTGGGAGTTGTCGCCCTCGGAACCAAACTCGACGAGCGTATGATAGACGATTTAGAAGGCACGAGTTTTAAAAGCTATATGCTTGATTATAATTTTCTTCCGTTCAGCGTGGGAGAAATCCGCAGGATAACCGGCACATCACGCCGCGAATTAGGTCATGGTAATCTTGCTGAATCTGCCATTTCTCCGATGATACCCTCAGATGAGGTATTTCCATACACCATCAGGATTGTTTCTGACATTCTCGAATCAAACGGCTCCTCTTCTATGGCATCAGTTTGTTCCGGGTCATTATGCCTAATGGATGCCGGCGTCCCGGTAAAAACGGCTGTTAGCGGCATTGCTATGGGCCTTATAAAGGAAGATGACCGTTATGTAATTCTTTCCGACATTCTCGGTGATGAAGATCATTTAGGTGATATGGACTTTAAAATTACAGGAACCACTGAAGGAATTACTGCTTTCCAGATGGACATCAAAATTGATGGCCTTACAATGGAAATTATGACTGAGGCACTTTTAAAAGCTAAAATAGGTCGAGAACATATTCTTAAAATTATGAACGAAACTATCTCAAGACCGCGTGAAAACCTTTCAGAATATGCACCAAGGATTATATCAATGAAAATAAACGTTGATAAGATAGGTGCAGTAATAGGACCGGGCGGGAAAATAATTAAAATGATTCAGGAACAAACTGGGACTACAATTAATATTGATGATGACGGAACGATACTAATAAGTGCTGTCGATCCTGAGGCAGGGGAAAAGTCTCGTGAAATGATCTCGAATATAGTTGAAGACCCTGAAATAGGAAAGACTTATGATGGTACGGTCAAACGTATAACAAATTTCGGTGCTTTTGTAGAAATATTGCCGGGAAAAGAGGGCTTGGTACACATTTCTGAAATGGATACAACTAGAATCAGAAAAGTTGAAGATGTTGTTAAACTAGGCGATGTAATTAAGGTTAAAGTTATTGGTATCGATAACCAGGGAAAAATTAAATGCAGCAGAAAGGCAGCCCTTAGCTCTCAATAAAAAAGAACGAATAATAGCTTAGTACATGAATACGACATAAAAAATATCATACATTTTTTACAGAGCGGATACAAATTATTCGCTCTATTTTTTTAATTATTTCTTGTACGTTTATCGTTTTAGCTCAGCAAAACCCACTGAATCCCTTTGAGGGGCGCTTTTCCTTGCAGTTGATGGTTTAAATCGAATAGATATAATTTCTTAAATTCTAATATCTGTTAGTATTATAGAATTTTGAGCACATATTTTTTGCATTTTATTAAAGAAAGCTTGAACCACAGGTGATAATGATGTAATATTACATTTGTTAGCACTATAAATCCTTACTACATTACTTTATATTTGCAAAATTCAAACAATAATATTATTCAGTGCTATATAAATATTATGGAATATAGACTTATTTTAAATTGCGACAAATAAAGCGACTGTCGTATTACTTTTCATAAAACTTTTTATTATTTTACAATTAATAAATAACATAATATATAATGCAAAACTCAGTATCCTGTAATGCTTTATTGCGACATGTCACTATAATATTCAACTTGATTTTATACGCTTGAGTAAGGTCAGTTGGTGAAATTTAAAGATGTGATAATAATTATTTTTATTTTTTAACGCGAAATTGATGACACAATAGATTAGTATTAATAATTTACTATTTTATGTTAGTCTTAATAAATAAAGAATATCTTATTTTCAGAAAATAATTAATATTCTTTATAACATATTGTAATATATAATATTGTAGAATTATTATCTAAATGATTAATTAGTATAAACAAAGGTTGTCTGACAACCGGGAGGAATGTTAATGAATAATATTTTAATACGACAAGTTCAGGATTATAATACAAAATCGGTTATTATCAAAGGATGGGTTTCACATTATCGATCTAGTGGTAAAGTAATATTTATTGAATTAAGGGATGGAACAGGAATTATTCAATGTGTCGTTTTTAAAGATGATGTTGATAGTAAATCATTTGAAAGTGCAAAAGGTTTATCATTAGAAGCGTCAGTAACTATTTATGGCGTTGTTCGTAAAGACAAGAGAGCAAAAACAGGTTATGAAATTAATGTGACAAACATTAATATTATTCAAAATTCAAAAGAAGAATACCCAATATCAACAAAAGAACATGGTGTCGCTTTTCTTCTTAACCATCGCCATTTATGGCTTAGATCATCAAGACAAGTCGCAATACTTAAAATACGTTCAACAATAATAAATGCTATACGTAACTACCTTGATAATGAAGGCTTTATGTGTTTTGATACACCTATATTTACACCATCTTCATGCGAAGATACTACGTCGCTTTTTGAGACAGATTATTTTAACGACAAAGCATATCTTACTCAAAGCGGACAGTTATACTGCGAAGCTGGCGCAATGGCATTTGGCAAAGTATATTCTTTTGGTCCGACATTCAGAGCTGAAAAATCAAAAACAAGGCGACATCTGACAGAATTCTGGATGGTCGAGCCTGAAGCTGCATTTTATGATCTTGAAATGAATATCTCTGTCGCAGAAAGTTTTGTCGCCTTTATAATTTCACAAGTAATTAAGGAAAACAAACAAGAATTAGAAATTTTAGAAAGAGATATTTCAAAACTCGAAAAAGTTCAAATTCCGTTTCCCAGGATAACTTATGATGAAGCTATAGATATTTTATTGGATAATAATCATGAAATAAAGTGGGGTGAAGATTTCGGTGGAGCTGAAGAAACAATACTTTCAGAAAAATATGATAAGCCGTTAATAATTCATCGTTATCCAGCTGAATGTAAACCGTTCTATATGAAAAATGATCCTGAACGTTGTGAATTGGCCCTTAATTGCGATATGCTAGCACCAGAGGGTTATGGAGAAATTATTGGCGGAGGGCAGCGTGAGGACGATTATGATATCCTTTATAAAAAGATAAAAGCACATAAACTCGATCTGGAATCTTTTAGTTGGTATCTGGACTTAAGAAAATATGGTTCTGTACCGCATTCCGGCTTCGGACTTGGAATAGAGAGAACTGTTGCATGGATATGTGGTCTGAAACACGTAAGGGAAACAATTCCATTTCCAAGGTTAATGGATAGAGTTAAGCCTTAAAAAACATAATAATGCTTGAAAAGGGCAGAAATAACAACATATTCTACTTTGTGGGTTTACATAACGATAATTATGCGCATTAATATAATTAAGTAAAAAAACACTGTGCTACATGTAAGTACTTCTCTATCCTATTGTTATCATCTTTAATTACTTATTTCGAAAGAATTGCAATTTTTACATATCTTTTCAGAATCATTCCCTTTTTTTCTTTTAAATTCATCACATGTATCATTTTCATCTGTTTTTCTGTATTCTGTAGGATTGAATTTTGCGCCTCCATTTTTTGTATCAGCTGAAAGACGAGCATGATTTGTACATTTTCCTGCCATAACTTACCTCTTTTATTTATTCTCTATCCACTACTATGTTCTAAAAAATTCACAATGTAAACAAATTTCTTCACCTTTAGATTTTGTTTCTTTCTCATAAACAAAAAAATCACAGGTATCAAGATGTTTAACATTTGGGCGCAGAGATCTTTTAGAACCATTCTTTAATAAAACTTTTGGTGGATAATAAAAACATTCACCCTTTATTACTTCTTCCATTTTCACAAACATAAACCCTTGTTTTTAAAGTTTCGAGGAAGTTACTACGTATAAGTATTATATATAGTGTAAAAAATACTCAAAAAACTATCGCAATCCGGTACTCATATCCAGGATCAACTTGGTCACCCTTGGCTCCGGGATCTCCCAGGATCGCCTTTCTCGCCTTTATCACCTGTAATCGAATCACAGGACACAAAAAAAAGAATCGATATAATAATAACGATCCCATTTTAAATGAAACTATTCATACGGATACCTTTATAGATAAAGTTTATATTAAATAATATCCGACATGTCATTTGTCAAGATATTTTTACATACAATATCTATATCCAGGCATCATTTATTCTCATCTTGTTTCTTATTCTGCCGTTTTCTTGTTAAATTTGAAAGTATGATAGGAATTGCCCCCCCCACTATAACAGCAATTATCAAATATTTTATCATTTCTTTCATAGTTTCAGGTCTCTTGTGATAAAAAAAATGGAGGAACGTTATGTTAAAAAATACATTCCTCCAAATTTAATATTTATTAAAATATTGTTACTGAGCTTGAGCTTTGCGTTTTTCAAAGTATGCAATGTCTTCATCAGTCCAGAAGAAGTCACCGCCTTTTGAACCTTCCTGAACATCTGCTTCCCAATTTACACTCAGTGTAAGTCCGTCATTGCCATCAACATCACCATTCACATCATGCGATGCGTCTTTTTCCTGTCCTGTTGCTGTACCGGTATCTGGATCGAACTTATATTTGAAATTACCAGCTATAGCAGGATTATATTGAGAAAGCTCTTTAGAAAGCTGTAAATATTTAAAGCCAGCGTATTCTCCATGCTGCTGATGATATCTTATCTCAAGGTTTATTATCTGTTTGATCTTGCTCCGCAATTCCTCTGTATCAAATGCAGTTTGCGTGGCAATATTTTCTTTGGTTCCAATTGCATAATAGATGAATACACCAATAACAATAACAGAAACAACGATAAGAATTCGTGAAATTATACGAAATAATTTTGCTTTTCTCTCAATCTTTTCATCTTCGGTAAGTTGAGGTTTATTTTCATCTGCCATTTATTTACCTCCTTGCAGTAATTTATATTATAAATATTACTATGGGTATGCAACATATTATTATTTTATAGATTATAATATTATACCATATTAAGATTTTCCTTCCATTTAAACACGAACTACTTTTGACAAATGCTTATGTTTCAGAAATGGTCTTGATTTAAACAGATAATGAGATGTCATTACAATGATGTATTAATCAGTTCAATAGTTCCAGAAAAAATACTGCTTCCTGTTTTTGTTTTGAATCTTTAAAATCGTTAGTGATTTTTAGAAAGTTTCGCTTTGCATCATCTATATTTTTTGACAGGTAATAAGCTTTTCCGGCATTAAGAAGCATTGTCGGGAGAAAAACTGAATTTTTGTACTTTGAAATAAATATTTCATAAATTTCACCAGCCTTTGTATAGTCACCCTTTTCTTCATAAATGCTTCCAAGACTGTTATATGCATTAAATATGTAAATAGGATCATCAGCATATTTATCAATATATCTATTAAGATACATTTCTGCGGAATCATAATCTTTAAGATGAAAATATGAGTTTCCAAGTTTCATGACAGCTTCTCCTGCCTGGCTTGAACCTCCATAATCATCAACAACTCTTTTCAGTAAATCAAGAGCTTCAGGAGCATCGTTTTTAAGAGCCGTAAATGCGGTATCGAAAGCATTTATTGTTCTTTTTTGCTTTCCTTTAACTACAAAAAATGCGAGTAAAATGAATAATATAACAGTCAAAAAGATGCTGCTGATTTTTAACCATTCTTTTCTTGAAAAATCAACAACCTGTGCGGTAAGCAACACCAACGCGTCCTGCTTTAATTCTTTTTTTGTCAATCTTTTATGTTTTCTAAGCATAATAAAATAATACCCTGCTTTATTTGATGAAAATAAAACAAACAAATTTATTTCTTACAATAATTAATATTGTGATTTTGCTGCAAATATTTTAATAAAGTATACTAGTAAAGTGATATTTAAAATTACTTAGTTTAATTTTTAAATATAAAATTATTATTGCTCTGTGTCAATAGAGGTATTTGTTAAAAATAAAAAAAATATTTTTCATTTAAAAATCAGCGCTGTTCAACAAATGAACATAACTTGTCTAAAAATGAACATTCCTCAAGCTTTAATAAAATTAAAGATTTTGCTATTATGTTGTTTTAATTAGCATTATAAAAACAATTATTTTTGGCATTAGAATTGCTAAAAATAATATGCAATTGCTTTTACGTATACAACGAATAAATCAAAATTAAGGAGGTTGATATGAGTTATACTCCACAAGATGTTATTAACTTGATGAAAAGTGAAAATGTTGTTTCTGTCGATCTAAAGTTTATGGATTTCCCTGGTATATGGCAGCATTTTTCCTTACCCGGAACACAGTTTGGCACAAATTCTTTTGAGGATGGTTTCGGTTTTGACGGTTCCTCGATAAGAGGATGGCGTTCGATAAATGAATCTGATATGCTGGTTATACCCGATCCAACCACAGCATTTATCGATCCTTTTATCAAATATAAAACCATCAGTATGATCTGTGACATTGTTGATCCTATAACAAGGGAACGTTATACCCGTTGTCCACGTAATGTGTCAAAAAAGGCTGAGGTATACGTTAAATCGACAGGTATTGCTGACGAGATATATATTGGCCCGGAGCTTGAATTCTTCATTTTTGAAGGTATACGGTTTGACCAGAACGCCCATGAAGGATATTATCATATTGACAGCATTGAAGGCAGGTGGAATACCGGACGTGAAGAAAATCCTAATCTTGGATATAAACCACGATATAAAGAAGGATACTTCCCTGTTCCTCCAACAGATTCACACCAGGATCTTCGCGATGAAATGGTCGATGTTTTGACATCATGCGGGCTTGAAGTTGAGGCTCAACATCACGAGGTTGCAACAGGTGGACAGGCTGAAATTGATCTTAAGTTTGACAAGCTTGTAAAAATGGCTGATGCAGCTAATCTTTACAAATACATAGTCCGGAATGTTGCACACAGGAATGGGAAAACTGTAACATTTATGCCAAAACCTCTTGCCGGTGATAATGGTTCCGGTATGCACACCCACATGTCCCTCTGGAAAGATTCAAATCCGCTTTTCGCCGGTTCGGGTTATGCTGGAATGAGTGAAATGGCAATGTATTTTATTGGTGGACTTATTCGCCACTCGCGTGCGCTTGCGGCGTTTACGAATCCTACAACAAATTCCTATCGCAGGCTTGTTCCAGGTTTTGAGG
>JABHYP010000558.1 GCA_018656855.1 Candidatus Latescibacterota bacterium
CCTCCTCGCCGGTAATGGGTATGTACTTGTTGCGTTTATCAAGAGTAACATCCCTCACAGCGACTGTTCTCCCCTGTTTGGCGGCACGCCCGGTAATACCTTCACCTGGATTGATACGCACATTGCCGACAGCATCCTCTTTAAGCCCTATGGTGGCCTCTAGAATAAGAGTATCGCCTGAGGTGTCATATAAATAGATGGAACACACATCAACTTTCATAATACCGGCTGTAACTGCCACAACTTGCCTGAGTATTTCAGAAGTGTTGAGAGGTTTAGTAACAAGTTCGCCGATTTTTGCTATTGCAACCAGGGTTTCGTGTGCTTTTTTCATAATTTCGATTTAGACTCCGGATTATGAATTCAAATTCCAGATTTTAGGTTCCGGATTTTTATGTCAGAAAGGATGAATAATAATCTTCACTTTTAAACAGTTCACAGACCGCTATTTAAAATGTTCATATCCCTTCTGGATAAGAGGTTCGGTATATGAACTGCCCCTGTAGAGCTTCAAACCTCCGGAAGTTTCAATGACAGTACCGATCCTGGTAATGGCGCGGTCTTCGAGAGTAAATTGCTCCGGGATGCTACCGTCATCCGAAGTAAACAATAATTCAAACTCCTCACCGGAAGATAATGCAAAATCAACAGTATCAAGTGAATATTTTTCGGAAAATTTCTTGTATTCATTTGAAAGAGGGAGTAACGAGGCGTCGATTTCCGCTCCACATCCGCTTTCCTCGCATATATGCCGCAAATCAGCAGCAAGGCCGTCAGACACATCGATCATGGAAGTGATACTATAAGCGGTCGTAAGTGAGCGGGAAAGTGTTACGAGCGCTTCTGGTGTTACAAACTTTGATTTCAACACCTGAAACTCTTTTTCATTACGTTCAAAAGCCATAAGACCGGCCATTGCATCACCTATAGTTCCGGTAATAAAGATGCCGTCATCCAGCCGAGTTCCCGAACGGGTAACAGCCCGCCCAGGTTCAACTCTTCCGATAACAGTAACTGTAACGGTTACAGGACCGGGAGTTGATGTGGTTTCTCCTCCGGCAACGGGACAGCCATACTGTTCGGCTTTTTTCTGAAGCCCGGTAAAAAGCGAAACAGCATCGTTGAATAAAGTATTTTTCGGCATGGCGAGTGACACCAACGAGTACTCCGGTATTCCCGACATAGCTGCGATATCGCTGACAGCGGCTGCCATACACCGTCCCCCGGCCTGCTCAAAGTTAAAATAGTCCAACGTGAAATGGACACCATCGACGAATGTATCGGTAGTTGCAAGGATATGATCCTGTGCGAATGATTCGGCAACAAGGCAGTCATCGCCGACAGAGCGGAGAAAAATTCCACCGTCACCTGGTATAAGACATCTGATATGACGTATAAATTCAAGTTCGCCAACTTCGGCGAGTGTTTTTTTGTGTGTAGTCATGAGTTATAATATCCTGTTTTTTCACCAAATAGTCAAGATATATTATTCCGGAAAAATGCCATATAAGCTTATAAATAAGTAACTCTTACGAATAATATATATTTGAATCCTGACCTGCGTAAAGTCAAGTATTTTTCTTGGGGAGAGGATAACATTCTTTACACTTGATACATGAAGAAGAATCCACTTTTCCCGGGTGGGTTATATGCACCGGACAGGTTTTTAGGGAATATCGGGGTTTTTCGATGGCTGACTTCACCTTTGGAGGATGGATAAAAAGCGAGATGCGGTTGAATAGGCCGAATAAAGCTCCAAGAGGACAGGCCATACGGCAGAACGGCCGTTTAATAACCACTGCGACTGTTATTACGAGCGCGAGAATGCCGGTCTTGAACCAGAACCACCACCCGATCATGTCAAGGATGCCACCCATACCACTGAACATACCGGCCTCAATGAACCGCGACTCATACCATGCCTTTGTAACAATCGGTATACCGGCCTCAAGGCTCCCCGCTGGGCAGAGCGTGCAAAAAAACGGCTCCTTGATAATGGGCGGCAGAATGATGACGAACAGTATAAGCACAACATATTTACCGTAGTCAAGGAAACGTGGAATACGCACTTTCCTTCCGGATATACGCCCGAGAAGATCCTGCAGAAACCCGAACGGACAGAGGTGGCTGCAGTAAAAACGACCGGCAATAATACCAAAAATACTCACAAAGCCAACTGCAAACAGAGGGATAGCGCCAATAACAAAGAAGTGCTGAATGGTGCCAATTGGGCAGGAGCCCTGTGCAAGAGGGCAGGAATAGCAGTTAAGCACGGGCACCGGCAACCAGGCGAATGTGAGGCGTTCCAGAAAAGGAAAATTAAAAAGAAGCACGCCGGTTATCTGCCACCAGATTCGTTTTATATTTCCCAGCACAGTGCCTGCCTTATTTTATGCCTATACACGATAAGCAAGTAATCCTCGCGTTGTTAATAACATCAAGTACTTCTTCTCTGAAAAGTCCGGCAAAAATGAATGTTGTTGCAAGGATTAAAAAAGATATCTGAATAATTCTTCTACGTTTTAAATTTTTCATGATAACTTTCACTCAGTTTTTAGAATCTATATATTCCTGAAGTTTGACATCCTTGGCGTATAACTCGTCTCTGAAATAGTCAAGCATGGGAGTGAAAACTTCTTTTGGAAGATAACCTTTATTTGGATAAACAAATTCCCCTTCTTTATCAACAAACAGTAAGGTCGGAAGTGAACCGCCAAACATACCTACAAGTTGCTGGTTAGACATGTTTTTCTCTTCGAAATATCCCATATCACCTTTTATATACCCACGAGCAATCTTTTCTTTGTCATTTATGTAAACAGTGCATGATTTTTCTTTATCTTCTGTATCGATTTTGATTGTTATCCAATCATTACCCATGCGTTTTTTTATTTCCTCGGTAGAGTATGTCTCCTTTTCCATTTTTATGCACCATTTACACCAGTCTGCCGTAAAGTGAACATAGACAGGCTTGTTTTCTTTTTTCGCCGCTTCCATACCCTTGGTCCAGTCATCGTACCATGTAACTTCTGATGACGATGGTTTATCAGAAGCTGGTGTAACATTTACAGGCGGATTTTGCCCATTCTGCTTTGCTGTTGCGGTCTCATCGCTGTTTCCGCAGGATGACAGAAACGCAGATAATAAAAAAGCTGTTACGAATAGCGTACGTATTTTCATAATTACCTCTTTTTAAGTGATGAATTATTTCCGGGTGTTATAATCTGATACGATCTAAAAAAGAATATGTTCCATTATTTTTAAATATTAATATAGTTAATTGTATATTGAATATTTAATGAAGTTTTTCATTAACTTGAAACTTATGCCGGATAACATACTATTGCAAGGATATTCAATATTTATCTTTTTTCTAACAATATTTCCCGTATAACAATCTCAGTGGCTTCGAGCAGGTTGTCAGCCCGGAAGTCCGCAGGTTCATTCAGGGTATTATCAGCGTCGGCTCTGTAACCGTCGACAAGAATGGTACGTGTCCCAGCGTTTCTGCCAGCTTCTATGTCACGGCCGGAATCGCCGATAAGAAAAGTTTCTGCAAGATTAATCCCAAAATCTTCAGCAGCCCCCAGAAGCATCCCTGGTTTGGGCTTGCGGCAGTTGCAGTTATCGGAATCCCGGTGAGGACAGTGGTAAATCCGAAGAATGTCCCCGCCGATTTTGCGAATATGGTCGAGCATAAATTCATGTAGTATGGCAAGTCCTTCTTCTGTCTGAATCCCTTTTGCAATACAGGCCTGATTCGTAATAACGATGATACTGAAACCAGCATCGGCAAGTCGTTTTATTCCTTCAAGCGCGCCTGGAATCCACTGCCACTGGTCGATGGTAGTTGTATAAACGCCTCGTTCTACATTGATAACGCCATCCCTGTCAAGAAAAACGAAGCGCCGCGTACTGTTTGTTTCCTGCATCATAGAAAAAAACCTGATTCCTGTTCACAATTCAGAAATTTTCCTTGATCCTGTTAATTATTGTTGAGGTCGACATGTTGTTGACAATGGGCATTATGTGCACAATGCCGCCGTAAGATTGGACAAAATCATGTCCCACAACCTGCTCCACAGTGTAATCCGATCCCTTAACAAGGACATCGGGGTGAACAGCCTTAATGAGTTCAACCGGAGTATCCTCGTCGAAAAGAGCGACATAATCTACGCATTCGAGGGCGGCGAGCACATGACTTCGTTCCTCTTCGGGAATGATAGGTCTGTTTTCACCTTTCAGCCTGCATACCGAACTATCGGTATTGAGACCAACTATCAGAACGTCTCCAAGACCCCGCGCTTCATTAAGAGATGTGATGTGACCGATATGGAGGAGGTCAAAGCAGCCGTTGGTAAATACGATTTTCCTCCCTGCCTTTTTCAGTTCTTCGACACGTTTTTCGAGGGTGTCTCTGTCGACGATTTTCCCGGATGCGGATGGGCCGAAAGCATATGACATTATTTCACCGGGAGATGCTGTTGCGGTCTGGTGTTTCCCG
>JABHYP010000054.1 GCA_018656855.1 Candidatus Latescibacterota bacterium
CCGGTAATGAGCGCCACCAGCGCAGCCGATCTCAAACCGGCCATCGTACGTCTCATCCACCCCGATACCGGCGGAACTGTATTACGGTAATACCAGTAAGCGAATGCTACGGCTGCCGTAACGAGCAGCAAAACAAACGGCAGACTTATATTTCTGAAATGGAGTGAAATGCTGTCAATATTATATACAGGTTCGGTCATAAATTAAAGTCCAAATTTCAAATTCCATATTCCAGGTTATTTATCCTTAACCTGTTATTCTTCATCCTACAAACCATAAACTTTTACCCTTTTGCTCCTCTTAGTGGAAGCCGTGCTTCGGGACTGAGTGATAAAGGCGACGTTATACCGCTCATTAGCCGCTCGTGGCCGGCTCTGGCAATCATGGCGGCGTTGTCGGTACAGTAAATAATCGGAGGCTCGAACAGGGTGAAACCAAGGCGACAGGCTTCGGCGCTCACCCTATCCCTGAGGGCACGGTTTGCTGCAACTCCACCCGCAAGGAGCAGCGTATCAACATGATAATCTGTCAGGGCTTTCAGAGTCTTTTCAACAAGCGCCTGAACGACAGCCTGCTGGAAAGATGCAAGAATATCGGCGAGGTGACAGCGCACAAACGCTTCTTCCTTACCATTCACATACACTTTTACAGCGGTCTTGAGTCCTGAAAAAGAAAATTCATAGCCCGGCACTTTGCTTATTGGGAAATCAACAAACGAACTGTTTTTCCCGTGAGCTTTCTTCTCGATGGCAGGACCTCCCGGATACCCGAGACCGAGAAGTTTGGCTATTTTATCGAATGCCTCTCCGGCAGCATCGTCCCGTGTTTTCCCCAGTACTTCATACTCGAGTGGAGCTTTCATCATGATAAGTTCAGTATGTCCGCCTGAAACCACAAGCGCAATGGACGGATAGGGGGGAAACGGTTCGGCAATGAAATTCGAATAAATATGCCCCTCGATATGATGAACACCTATTAACGGAATATTTCGGGCAAGAGCGATTGCCTTTCCGGCGCTCACACCAACAAGAAGCGAACCCACCAGCCCGGGTCCGGCGGTAACAGCGATACTGTCGATGTCATCAAGAATCAGGTTCGCTTTCGAAAGCGCCTGGTCGATCACTGGAAGAATTAAGGAGAGATGTGCGCGGCTTGCAAGCTCAGGCACCACGCCGCCAAACTCGGCATGTTCCATCTGCGAGGAGATAACAAGCGACAAGAGTCCCTTTTCAGTATCGTATACAGCAGCCGATGTATCGTCACAGGATGTTTCAATTCCTAAAACAGTCATTCAGTAAAATACTTTCTGTTTGCTGGATTTATTGATGAAGGTTTCAAAGGGAAAGGCTTTAATCATGAGAATTTCAACGTGCTTCATTTAAACCTTATGGCTTTAGGAACAATACTGACAACTGATGCGCTCTCAGGAATTGTGGTTGTCGGTGTTATGAGGCTGTCTCCCCTGGCCAGGTGTTCAATATATGTGTCGTACCGTATCGCTACGAGAATATTCTCCTTCTCAATGCCTGACACAACTGATTCCGGACCATAAATGTGTACAGCTACTGTATCAGGTTCAAATTCAGGGTGGTTTCTTCGCTGGAAGCCTTTCAGAGTTAACGGCACCCTGGCGACCTGCCTTGTAACAAGTGGTTCAACGCGAAAATGAATATCAACCCTGTCCGGTTCAACTGTGACCAGTGGAGGCACCTCAAGGTGAGAAGTCAGGACAGTATCCGATTGAGAAACGGTTTCGTCTGCCAAAAAGTTTATTTTTAGTGAATTTATGTTGTTAAGCACTTTTTCCGGACCCTGTACAAGCACAAATTCGGGTGTTGAGACAGGTTTCCCTACAATACAATATCCCTCCACGACCCTGTAGCCGGATAGACTGTCAATTTCAACCGCGATCGTACGTTTTATTTTCCTGTCGATTTCAATAGAAAAAGCTCCGTTGTCAGGATAAAGTATACCTTCAACCTCTACTCCTGAAGGTAATCCGACTATGGAGCTTTTTGTGATGCTAATCGGATTTTTTCCTTCGGGAATTCCGGTGAGATGTACAATCGTAGAGCTCTTGAGAGTTTGTGACAATCCCTGAAGATAAAAAGTAACAAGATCTCTTCCGCTACCCTTTATATTGGCCAGAACCTCATCAGGCAAGCTGCTGGTTATCACATAACCTTCGGAGAGTCCTACGTATTGAATAGGAAGAGAGACTTTATGATTAAAAACAGAGTTTGTAGTGACATTAAACCACAGAATAATAGCAAATACAACGCCTACGATTTTTGCGGTTAAATTCATTCCGCTTTTACGAACGTTCACACCGTTTTCACATGCCTCCCGTGTTATTTTACTTGTTCGAAACGCTTATTGTGCGGCCTATACTGATTTCACCGTTGTCAATTCTCAGATTAAATCCGCAGTCCGGGTTTGTACAAACCCAGGCCTTGAAAAAAATAGACGCCCCATCTTTGCCGTAATCTGATAAAGGAATGAGAATGCCTGAATCACATTTCATGCACTTTGGAAAATCAATTTCCATTTTTCCACCTACCCTTCAGCGATGTTCGCAGATTAGTTTGAGATTTTCGACAGTAACTTCTTTTTATATTCAGTGACGAGATTATGAGCAAGTCGTGTTGGTTCCGGCAGCCTGTACTTCACTGCGGATAAAAGCGCAAAACGCCAAGCACCCTCAATGCTGAATCCGCTGCCCGGTGAAACATATACCGGCCTGACATTATCACGGGTTCTCAGACAGGTGCCGATTATACGGTCATGATATAAAACCTCCGACCACTGCCCCCTGGCAGAACCGGGTTCGCTGCATGAACCGCATAACCTTGATTTAGCACAGCCTACCGAAGGTATTCCGGTGAGCACGGCCATATGTGATGCGAGGCCCAGCCCCCTAGGATGTGCAATACCACAGCCATCATATATCATGACTCCCGGAAGAACGGAAAGTTCCCCGCAAGCTTTAAGTACTGCCGGCCCCTCACGAAATGAAAGAAATCCCGGTATGTATGGGAAAAAAGCCGGCGCGGCTGCATATGTCGTTTCAATGACACGCCATTTCTTTACATCAAGTGTGACGGCGGCAGCCAATGCGATTGCAACTTTTTTGTTTCCGCCGAATTTATTTTTATGCGGTTTCGATAAACCGATTAAGCTGTTTTTACTGTTACTATCAAGTGCTGAGAAGGATTCGGATGTAATAAACGCAACGTCTACTCCTCCGACGAGATCAACCTCATCAATGTGTGAAACTGTTTCGCGGATTTCAACCAAGTTGCGCAATTCATTCTGAATCCTTTTTGCGTCCTCGATCGAAACATCAAAGGAGTGAATCGGGTAGGGTAATTTCACACCCTTCCTCCCATAAAGCCACCGTAATTCTTGAAAAGAACATATATAATAAATATATGAATGAGTTATAGTGCAAGTCAATATTTTTGTGATTGATATTTTGTTCAGGCTGATATATGGAGGTAAAAAACCCCCGCAAGAACGAGAAATAATTATCTTATTTTGTTGACAATTTAAATATTATTTAATATTTTATTTGGAGAATAACAAGTTTCATAATAATAAATAATTTTTTAATAAACCTTTCATGCTATTCATGCGTCAAATTCTTTATATAAAAAAAAATTTTCAGGAGGGATATAATGTCAGTGCGTTTTGTTATTACCTGGATGTTGAGATCTTTAAAGGATCGACGTATAAAATTTACTGCAATTGGGACCGCCATAGCTCTTCTGGTGCTGTTCATTTTCATGGCATACAGCGATTCTCCTGTTGATGAAAGAAAATGGGCTGAGGTACAGAGAGGTGAATTCATCATTGATATCTTGGAAAGCGGACAAATTGATGCTTCTAATTCAGTTTTAATAAAGGCCCCTATGGAATGGCGTATGGAACTACAGATCACCGACATGGTGCCGGAGGCTACTAATGTTGCTAAGGGTGATTTTCTTGTGAAGTTCGATACGAGCACGTTACTTGAGCAGCTTGAATCTCAGAAAGATAATCTTGACCAAACAATAGCCGATTTAAAGCGTGTGGAAAAAGAACAGTCTTCCCGGATGTCGGAACTTGAGTCCAACCTTCAAATGGCAGTGTATTCGAGAGAAGCATCCAGCATGCAGCTTGAACAGTTAAAGTTTGAATCGGAAATCCGCAAGGAAGAAGCCCGATTAAGCTATCAAATAGCTCTGTTAAGCTATGATGAAACTGAGAAAAGGATAGAAACCCAAAAAATAGATGATGCAATAGAACATCGAAAAGCAACAAACAATGTCGAACAAACACAGATGCGAATAAATGAAATTGAAGATAAAATTGAGGAGCTTGAA
>JABHYP010000559.1 GCA_018656855.1 Candidatus Latescibacterota bacterium
TAGTGCCGCCACTGGAAATAATACCTCCTGGAGTTATGGTCTGGGAGAAAAAGAGGTTTTCACGATAGAGCGTACGAAAGTAAGGAAGCACATTGCTGAAGAACATTTCAAGCTCAGCAGTTCCCGTTCTTGCAAGCCGTTCCATAATCCTGTCGTACAATACTGCCGGCGATACAAAAGTTATTTTTTGCGAAAACTCGGACTGACTGTTTAATGCATTTTCGAAATTACGCTCTATGTTATATTTTGAGATTGCGTATTCACCCAGTGGAATGTCTTCAACCTTTTCATGAATTTTTGAATCAAATTGTATGATCCGACTACCCCCATATTTACCATAAATATTTTTGGCAATTTGACCAATATGCAATCTAATTTCCTTTTCACTCGGAACATGGTACCACTTTTTCGCGATACAAACCCCAACAGACGGGTAAATAAACAGGAGAAAAAGCCATATTTGCATAAGCACCATGAGTGCGGTTGAAGGACGGCTTATAGTTACAGAAATAAACATACTCAGTGTATAAAATACTGTCAAATAGAGTGCGGATACACCCAGCATGAGAATAATCCGTATCCAGTCGGAAGTATTTAGTTTTACAGCAGAATGGAATTGTATAATGATAAGAGTAATCAATGTAGCAATAACAAGCGATATTATGATAACAATCAGACCGCCAATGAATTTACCCACGAGAAGTTTGTCACGTGCAAGACTGTTAGAGAAAACCTGTTTAAGCGATCCGCTCGCTTTTTCCCCTGAAATCGAGGAATAACCGAAAAATATCACCATCAAACTGAGAACAACTTTAACAACAAAGTTATAATCTATCGCGGTTAAACCTGATTTGAGCCTTTTACTATGGCTGAGGGCACGGTCCATATAACCGTTTGTTGTTGCTTCTATTGAGCCTGGAATCAAGGTAATAAGATTACCAAATTTTGTATCTTTTCCTCGTGCTAATACACTGAGAACCTGTGGTGGGCGGTAAATTCTGGGCATTATCGATTCTTTTTTCTGTGAAACCGTGAGATACTCCTGCTGGCGTCTGGCATAATCCCGAACATTGATAATCGTGCTGAGCACAATCAGCGCTACGGTTATGAACAGCCCGATCAGAAACTTCTTCGACTTGATATATTCCTGTATTTCACGTACGATTATGGTGCCGAGCATAAAAAAAATCTCCGTTACTTATCTATTCTTCAATTCTGGCATGAATCTCGCGTCACAATAAATAAGAGCAAGAGCCGTGCCAACTTTTGACAATATTCTTGTGATTTTATATATATTACTGATTATACATAAGTTATTAATTTTATAAAATCATTCCCGGAAGCCTTTTATTGAAAATGAACGGCTATATTTGGGTAATCCATTACACAACGGTGTGTAGCGCCTTTCACATTTTCATGTTGTGCGGCGGATAAAAACTATTATTTTAGATAAAAGAACAGGTTTATGGTTTATAAAGAGAAGAGGAAAGAATAAATAATGAATAAATATTCAATGCATTATTCTGACCACGGACAACGGACAACTGACAACTGACAATGAAGGATAATGAGATGGCTCTATCTCGTTTGAAACAGATATTTGGTAAAAAGCGCTACGATTTCAAAGAGGCTTTCTCTGAATTCAGCAAATCGCTTACACTTATTATCGATATTGACCAGCTAAAGGATAACGTTATCTCGAAAATCCGCGAGGTCATTCAGGTCGATACTATCCTGATTTTTCTCCTGAATCCCGATCTAAACCGCTATGAACTGGCAGAATCCAGAGGCCTTGAAAGCCCGGAAACAAATCAATTCTTTTTCTTTCCCGATGAACCGCTAATCAAATGGTTTACAATTAATGAGACCTTTCTCAGTATCTCAAAAGAACCTGAAATATTCTCATATTTTTCCGATCATGAGCAGCAAATTCTCAACGAAGCGGGTATTCAACTGCTCTTTCCACTGCTCGTGATGAACCGGGTTGCCGGTCTTGTCTGCCTCGGACAAAAAGAGACAAAAAAACCATTTACAAAGGAAGAAATAGAACTGCTCAATACGCTTCTTGGACAGGCGGCATTCGCTTTTGAGAATGCTTATCTCTACCGGCAGCAAAAGACTCGGCTTAAGAAAATGTACCGTGCGGACAGGCTTGCCACTCTCGGTCAGCTTTCAGCCGGCGCAGCTCATGAAATTCGTAATCCTCTCACATCAATACGCAGTACCATTCAATATCTTCAGAAAGAAGTTCAGGACGAAAATAAGCGCACCCTTGTTTCAGGACTTTTAGAGGAAGTTGACCGGATAAATGATATAATAGAGGGTCTCCTGTCCTTTTCCAAACCGAGCACTCCGCAAACAGAGCAGGTAAATCTGAAAGCGCTGCTTGAACAGACAATCTCCCTTGTCGGCACCACTGCAAAAAAGCAAAATATCAATATTACATTTGATTTTAAAACGCCTGAAAACATGCTGAAAGCTGATCCCTCACAGTTAAAGCAGGTTTTTCTCAACATAATCATGAATGCTGTTCAGGCTATGGAGTACGGCGGGGATTTTAATATATCTGCCGATTTAATGAAGATTGAGGGATTCGCGTCGCAGCCCCGGAATTCATTTTATATTGTTTTTAAAGATTCGGGTAAAGGAATTCCCGGAGAGCATCTTGACCATATCTTTGATCCGTTTTTTACCACTAAAAAGGATGGCACCGGTCTCGGGCTTTCTATTTCGTACGGAATCATTCAACAGCACGGCGGCGATATTGAAATTGAAAGCCATGAGAAAACCGAACGGCCGGGAGATTACGGAACTACCGTGTCTATTCTCCTTCCTGTAATGTAATTAATTATAAGAGATTACTACATACAACTGACCAAGGACTAATTAAAACATGTCTCAGAAAATTCTGATAGTAGATGACGAAAAGAAGATTCGAATGATACTCTCACAGATTCTGTCAGATGAGGGATATACTGTAAAAGCTGTTAACAGCGGTGAAGAAGCTTTAAGTAATGTGGATTCTTATGATCCGGCTCTGATTTTAATGGACCAGAATATGCCCGGGATGGATGGTATTGAAACGCTGGTATACATAAAAGAAAAAAATCCTTCAATAACCATAATCATTCTGACTGCCTACGGTTCAATTCCCCTTGCTGTGGAAGCAATGAAGAAAGGCGCTTATGATTATCTCACCAAGCCTTTCGACAACGATGAACTTCTGATTGTTATCCGCCGCGCACTCGAACATAACAGACTGACAGAAGAGATAAGGGAACTGAAAAAACAGCTTGAGGAA
>JABHYP010000560.1 GCA_018656855.1 Candidatus Latescibacterota bacterium
GTCCTATTCAGCTGAACTTCACGGAAAACCTGCAGATATTTTCGTGTTACCTCCTTCCACACTGCTTCACGGCTGAAGACATAGGCTTTCTTACGCATGGCATGCCGTTCAACATCATTGTCCAGAAGGTCGATGATCTGTTCCGACAGGGCATCCGTATTGCTGAAGGGTACAATTCGGCCCCGGTCTTCAGCAAGCATCTCGTTAGCATACCAGTAAGGGGTTGAAATAACTGCTTTTCCAGTCCCCATGGCATAGGCAAGAGTTCCAGACGTTATCTGAGCCTCATTAAGATATGGGGTTACATATATATCAGCTATGCCGAGAAACTCACATAACTCTTTCAGTTCAACAAAACGATTTTGAAAAATGACATGTTCACCGATATCAAGTTTGCGGACAAGTTGCTGCAGCATGATGCGGTATCCATCTCCATGCGATTTTAAAATATGAGGATGTGTAGCGCCCAATATAATAAATACCAGATCAGGGTGTTTTTTGATGACCGTCGGAAGCGCCTGCAATACAGTCTCAATGCCCTTATTGGGTGAAAGCAATCCGAATGTCAGCAGCACCTTTCTGCCTTCCACACTGAACTTGTCTTTGTTGAAGCTGGGATCAATAAAAGGAGTATCCGGAATACCATGATGGATAAATGCAATTTTATCCTCGGGTACATCATAAATATCTTTGAGAAAGTCAGATGCCTTATGGCTCATCACGACCAGTTTGTCAGACAAATCGGACAGCTTGCACATGACATCGCGATATTCCGGTGCAGGATCTTTTAAAACAGTATGTAGAGTAGTCACCACCGGCATGTGCAGATCACCCAATAGTCTCAGCAGATAACTCCCCGCCGAACCGCCGAAAAGCCCAAATTCATGTTGCACGCATACAATATCAGTCTGACTGATATTGAGAAATTGAGACGCAATGCTGTAGTCGCTCAATTTGTTCTGGTTGATTTCAAAGCTCACCTTCTTAGGATATGCATATCCCTCGGGTGTATCTTTCATGGCAAGCGCCCAACAATTGATATCGGGTGCTTCTGTCGATAAAGCCTCAACCAGATCAGTAGTGAAAGTTGCTATACCGCACTGACGGGGTAAATAGTTGCCGATTACGGCAACCGAGCCTATTCCTTCATAATATTTAATAACGGAAGTCATACCACCTCCAGATAAATTGGAGTCAAGTTTAGGGCAGATAAATTATGAGATTCATTTACATATTAACCAGTATTCCCCATATCAAAATCATGAGGGCTAAAAACTTTGAATTTTTCATTCAACAAGTTCAAATTATGGTATTTGTACAATTTAAACAAGGTTTTTTCCTACGAAAAAGTCAAATATGCCGAGATACATGTAATGGGATCGCACTGAAGATCATAACCAGCAAGGCGGCTGTATATCGATTGTCGCAGAAAAGTGGGCATAGCATGCTGGATATTACGGCCAATGCGTTTATCGATAAAAGACGCTGATGCTGAACCAAACAATCCAAGTGCGTGATCAAGGTCACGATATACGAGAATTCCATCGTTCGATGACACCTTTGCACCATGAAATTCAAGCCTGATGCCTCCATCAAAACCAACTTTCATGCTTTCACCCTCCGGGTGACCAGAATATGTTTGCAATAAACGCATGTTACTTATTAAATAATAACATTTTATTACATATTACGCAAGCATTTTACGGGTTTTATATGGGGAATAAGGGTTTATACTCAAATGTACGGTATAAAGATAACACAGCCTTTCTCAAATCTATTATAGCTCATTTTTTATCGCTTAAATATGGATTCATCTATCCAGCCCGGCTTTGGCGAAGGAGCATGCCAGTCAACAGATACGGTTCCCACATCAACAGGAGCGCCACCCCGCTCGAGGTGTGAATAGTAACCCGTTAGGAATATCTCCGTCTTCTTCCGGATGTTGTCGAGAGGTTCGTAAAGCTTACCCTCGAATGTGCGCTGCATATCTATGACCTGGGGCGCATAACGGAACAGGAGGCTGTCGCGCCAGTGCGGGCTTCTGAGCATGCTCGCGGTAACAGTCGTCTCGCTTCCGACTATGGTCACTGTAAACTGGTCCTGATTCGGCGCTGCCTGTATGGAGCACAAATAGGGCGGCTGTCCTTCCCATCCGTTAAAGAGGAAGGTCTCCTGAAGATACTTGTTACGCATGGCGTTATCGGTGATAACCGAGACCTGACCGACATCATATCCGAGAATCTTAAGCATCATGAACTGGATGTGAAAATGCATGGGAAAATCCCTCGACCATCCGGTGGCATGCACACAGTTAATGATCCCGATATTTTTCAATTTTTCCCTGAGAGCAGGCGCTTCATTGTAATGCTCATACTTGGCTGTTGCCATTATCGGTGTTCCGTGTTTTGCCGCGCATTCGAGGATGTCATCGATATCCCTGATACTGAAGGCGAAGGGTCTGCTCAGGTATGTCGGGATGCCCGCTTCGATATAGGGGCGTGCGAGCCTATGCTGCCAGGGGACTTCGTTGATACCGCCGAAGACAACACCGTCAACCAGGCCGACCATACCGTCATAATCCTTAACCACTTTCGCATTCATGCGTTCGGCGAAAGCGCGGGCATTTACTGGATTGACATCCCAGACATGGGTAATATTCATGTTGAGAAACGGCGTTCCGAAGTTTCCTCTTTTCATATTATTCGGCTCTTTATCGGGCTCCATGAGGTCAGACCAGCTATAGGAAATGAACGATGGTTTGGCGCCCATCACGCCGATACGAAGTCTTCGCTCCGGAGTTTTTACTGCGGCTGCCGCTTCACCGGTGCCAAGAACAGCGGTTCCGGCTAATGCGGCGTTTTTTATGAATCTGCGGCGCTCTGTCAATTTGTTATTATTTGCAGGCAACCTTACCCCCCTGTTTCCACTTATAAAAAAGTGTTTCAATCCTTCTCGTTCCGCTGGTTACTTTCGAGGCTCTCTGCCGGGAAATCTGGCAAAGTATAACAGCTTTATCCTTTTATCGGATACGTTGAAATTAGCATGAGGAGTTTTGCCGTCAGGAGGAATCAGGTACGCCGTTCCCGGCGGCTGATGCCGCAGCTGTTTTCCCAGCAAGACGTAAGCATTTTCAGTGATAGCCGTCCAGACTTCTTCCGTTCCTTCCGTATGGCTGTGAGGTTGAAACATGGTCATGGGATCGAACTGAACGGTGATAATATTTGTAAGCGTTGCCAGCCCGGACTGAGTATTAAAAAGAGGTTTTGACAGGCCTACCCAATGTGGATTACCCTTGTTCCAGGCTCTGGCATATTCGTCGGCAACCAGCATTTCACTGTTCGAGCGAAAACCTTCAGGGCAGAGTTCTGAAATGAGGTACATTGTCAAAATTTCGCCGCCGTTATTTTTTATAGTGAATTCAAGGTTCGGCGGCATTTGAACAGCTATTCCGGCCCGAAGATCCGCTGTTTTATTACCGGCGTCCACTGTTCCCTCGCCGGAAAGAATATAAAATATCTCCTGTTCACCCTCGAGCGTGACAGGCTGTGTTGATTCATACGCGCCGAGCGAGGCATAGGTAAAACGGCTTGCATATTTCAGAACCGCTCCACGAGCA
>JABHYP010000561.1 GCA_018656855.1 Candidatus Latescibacterota bacterium
GAAACAGGCAACCGCTTAGATATGTTGCGTCGAATTCATTGGAAAAAATCGATGAAATCCGCACATTGACCTTTGATTCTCTCCTGAAACAAGTAGACCAAATGGTAAATCCCACAAAAAGCAAGTCGAATACCGACGCAGCCCCTTCCGTTGTCTATAGAACAATGCTCGATTACGCCGAATTGATAAAAGACATGGCCAGGGCTTGCGATAAAGGGGTGGACAGACTCTTATGGCACGCCCCTGCCCTTATTGCCATTCATGCTTCAAAAGAAGTGGAATCCCCGGAGATTGAAGCCGGCCTTTGCGCAATGCAGATGGTATTAATGGCCGAGGCGTTGGGCCTCGGCACATGTTTCATTGGATTTATCAATATGGCTTCGGACAATTCTCCCGAATTGAAAAAGGTGATGCAAATACCGGATCATCACAGGGTCATAACTGCTTTTGTTGCCGGTTATCCGGATGTTAACTATTACAGACTGGTGTCAAGAAAACCAGCGCAGGTTCGATGGATGTAGCATGGGAAAAATACAGGGGTAATTCATTGGTGAGCAAGGGATAACGTATCAAGGACCACTATCCATACACCGGAAATATCGAATAGGTCACTGTTCGTCTAATCAACTAATTATTTGAAGAATGAGAGTTTATTTAACAGGCCTTAAATATGCCCACCTCCCTTTGAAACGATACAGAAATGTGCAGGCAAGGATGGCAATACAAGAATGTTAGTACGGAATATTGTGTTATCTGTAAATAAGGGGCTTTTACTTCGTCGTTGATATATGCAAGATATCTTAAATTATTAAAGGCATGGTTTATAAAACGACGAGGGGGCAGATCTTCATTATGACAAAAAAATCGAATTAAAGAATGAAAATCTGCCTATATACGAAAAAGCAGGAAACCTAAGCCTTCCCACAAACTCCATTTTCAATACTCTTAACCATACCCCGCTTCATCAGTACCTTAACAGTGTCATTTGTTTTTTGGAAAAACAGGGGATGGGGAAACTATATTTTAACGTTTCGCGGGCGTCCTGAATTCTTCCCGAAAAAGCGGCTAAGCAGAATTTAGCATGGTGAATCTGTGCAATTACTCTTTACGTTGTGGTTTTACGCGAGTAATATTTTTTTGCGTCATGGATTTTGATCCATGTTATTAGTGTCCTATCAACGATATACCCCATAAGCTTCAACGCGCATTGTAATATGGGAATTCCATGTGACGGGGTGAAAACGCAGATAGCGTGCTTTAACAGGCTTTTTCAGGTCATTGCTTACAGCGGTAGTCGTATCTGTATTCCCTGAAAAAATTTTATCAGCCCCGTTTGCTTTAACAAATTTCCAGACTGAGCCATCTAAACTGTAGGCCAGTTTGTAGGATTTAACATACTGGTTATAGCCGGTTATGCGGCCCATTGTACCAACAGCCGCAATTATTGCCGTTTTGCCAAGGTCAATCTGAAGCCATTGATTTGTATTGTTCACATTCGCACTCCAGTTGGATTCAGTTCTGATATCGCTGAAATGAGCGTTGGAAGGGCCATAACCAGTGTAATGATTGGACCATGTTGAAGATGCGGTGAATGCGCTGTTCGATAGAGAATCAATAAGAGGAGTAACATTAACCGGCCTTGCCGCTTCCTGAGCCAGGGAGGCTATTTCAGCAGGATAAACTATGCCCTCAAAACTGGCGCAGTAGGTTTCTGTATCTTGTATAAATCCTGTCTTAGTAAATTTCACTTTATGGGCAAGGCGGAGTACATCTTTTTCCTCTACATCCCTTAGCTTTGGTTCATAGTTAAGAAGTTTGCTGATAATTGCTTGGTCCATAATATGCTTCTTGAGCTTGCCTGTGGACATGTTCGGATCTGAGCCACAATGTTTTTTTGAAATATTTACAGGCGCAAGTTTTGTTCTGTCCTGTTCAGTAATATAAGCGTTTATGGTGACACATACTTCGCCGAAATTCGATCCATTGGCATAATGAGGGCTGCCTTGGATGCGTACCATGCCGGATGTATATGCCATTATCCTGTCTTTGGTAAGGACAAA
>JABHYP010000562.1 GCA_018656855.1 Candidatus Latescibacterota bacterium
AAGCTTAATATATCGCTTTATTTATGAAAAGAACCGCCAAGCCATATTATTTTCTGGTTTCTGCAGCTACTACAGTGTTTCGCAGTACACCCACACCTTCCAACTCTATCTCTACAATATCGCCAGGCTTCATTGCCTTAGTGCTTCCGGGAGTACCGGTGAATATGATATCGCCGGGCAATAAGGTTATATACTGGCTTACATAACTGACAATCGCCTCGATATTGTTAATCAAATCTTTAGTTCGCTCAGATTGCCGAACCTCTCCGTTTAACCGCGTTTGGAGCAAAAGGTCATTATAGTTTAATCCGGTAACAATCGCAGGCCCAATAGGCCCAAACGTATCTGAAGCTTTGGCTCTAAGCCACTGTAAATCAGCTTGCTGCCATGCCCGATCGCTTACATCATTGCCAGCAGTGATACCAAAAATATAGTTCTTTGCTTCCTCCACAGATACCTTCTGAGCTTTCTTACCAATAACAATCACCAATTCCCCTTCGTAGTGAAGATCTTCAGAGTCTGGAGGAATCACGATATTTTCCTCGTGAGCGATGATAGCAGTCGGTAATTTGGCAAATAAGCCTGGATATTCAGGTAAAGAATAATTGCCTAAATGGCTCCGATAATTCAATCCAACTGCTATAACCTTTGAGGGTTTGCAGGGGGCTAAAAGGCGCACATCGGACAAGCGTACCGTCTTGCCTGTAGTCTTAGGCGATGAAAACAAGTCCCCTTTGAGTTCATTGATAGTTTCGCCTTTCAAAATACCATAAACCTCTCGTCCTTGAAATGAATATCGAACGTATCTGGTTATGCCGTCTTGAGTTAAGGCAGAGCTTGCTATAAAAATCAAAAAAAGTGCACTCGTTACTATTTTGTGTAGTCTTATCATCTACATCCTCCTTAGCTGAATGTTGTTTTCATCATATTATTATCTTGTGCTAATGATACAACTAACAGTGTATACAATTTCTTAACTTGTTGCGTGAACGTTTCAAAATTGTTATGAAAGGGTACGTTATTATATTGTATGAGCAGGCAGGATCAAAGAATACTTTTTCTCTTATTTTGAGACCTGCCACCAATATTTTTTAATCCTTAACTTCTACAATCATCTCAATTTCAACAGGAATATCTGAATATAGTGAGGTGATACCTATGGCTGCACGAGCATGTTTACCAATTTTTTTGCCGAAAATAGACTCCAATAAATCTGAGCATCCGTTTATGACTTTTGGTTGGTCAGTAAAAGAAGGATCGCAATTGACCACACCCAGCACTTTCACGATTTTCGTTACTTTATTTAAATCGCCAATCTCAGCCTTGAGGGAAGACAGTAAATCGATGGCGGTTATACGCGCCGCTTCTCTAGCCTCTTCCAGACCTACATCCCGCCCGACTTTTCCTGTCATATAGCCGCTGCCCGGCCTGTATGGCCCATGTCCGGAGAGAAAGACGAGATTTCCAGTGCGTACGGCAGGAATGTAATTAGCTACCGCAGGAGCCGGAGCATGTAGTTGTATGCCCAAGTCCTTAATTCTCTGCTCAGCATCGACCAAAGAATCCTGACTTTGTGTTGTTTCGTTTGTACAAGTCTTTTGTTGGCATCCGGGAATAATCAGCAGATATGCAATTACCATCAACTGAATAAGCAGGGATAGCACTTTACTTGATTTTCTCATTTTCTTCTCCCTTAGTTTGGGTTAACATTATATTTAAGTTTTCAGTTTTACTTCGACTGAACCTTTGAGACTTGCGAGATCGAAAGCTGTTTATCTAAAATTCAGCCTGAAATATATATTTTTAATAGAGTGTGGTCAACAACATATCCATGCACATGTTTAAAAAAGTGATGAATAGAAAATTTTGAATCAATATCATTTTTAAAATACTTGACAAGTTTTTAGTATCTATTGATATTTTGAATACTGAGCCAGAGAGATATCCCGTTAATCCAGAAAAATGCAATGTGTATTTTTCTAACTCATCCCATAAACCTTTCTCTAACATTAGTGAAGGGGAATAGTGTAAACTTATTTCAGGGCGAGACACCTGAAAAAGGAGATTTGTATGGCTGATGAAACCAAAGAAGAAATGGATGGAAATACATACACTGATAATGGAGATTATGATGAAGATGAGCTTATCAAGAGCCCGTTAAAACGTGTGTTTATGGTACTTCTTTCACCACGTTTAGTTTATGAGAGCCTTTCTAAAAAAAGCAGTAAGCTTGACTGGATCATTCCAATAACTCTAACTTTACTTTTTGCTCTCATAATAATTAACTCAGGATTTGAATTTTTAAGAAACGATCAGCATGAGGCCGCGATTAACCGAATTGAGAATAACACCAAACTAACCGAGGAACAGAAGGCTGATGGTATTGAACGAACTGAAAAACAGATGGAGAGAATGTCTGGTATTCAGCGCAGTCTGGGGAATATATTTGCAGTGGTAGGAGTATTTGTACATCTGCTGTTTATGGCATTGGTTATGATGGGTGTTGTAAGCGTTGTCCTTAAAGGAAAACTAACCTTTGATAACGCATTCAAAATAGGCGCCCTTGGCTCAATGACATCAGTAGTTGGTTCAGTGGTAAAATTGCCCCTTATGTTTTATCACGAGTCTCTTATGCAGGCGAAAATGTCGTTAGGACTTCTTTTTCCCGAGGGCATGGAGGAAAACTTTATTGTCAAATTAGTCGATATCGACATATTTATACTGTGGTATGTGATAATTATCAGTATCGGGATGTCCGTTTTTTCTAAAAAATCACTGAGTAAAGCGCTTTTACCCATGGTTTTATTGTGGTTTGTGTTCCGCGTTGCAATCACATCGATTTCCGGTGTTCTAAGCGGTCTTGGGTGATAAAACATAAAAATCCTTTTTCTGTAAATACAACAGCTGATCTCTGCCACTGAAATGCCCGAACTGAATATAATTGTACAAAGGAGAATATTTTTTTGTTATATACAGGTCGGAATATATAAGTAAAACGGAATTTATCTTTGGTGCAGGAGCATCGGGATGATTAATTCCAGACGGCTAATAATTACACTTTTTTAAAGTAATATCACTGTAGCGCTGAAAAAATTGGGAAAAAAAGCCGCCTGAAAGGTTTCATAAGCGGCTGGTAATATAGTATATTCTGGAGCGGGAGACGGGGATCGAACCCGCGGCATCAAGCTTGGGAAGCTTGCGTTCCACCTCTGAACTACTCCCGCTGAAATACTGAAAGTAATATATTTATTGTGCTAAGTGCCGTCAAGTTTTTTCACTTTGTCATGGTCATAGCTCATTTCCTCCGGTAGCAGGAATCCATGAATCAAAAAAATGCAGTTTCTGTATGAAATGTCCGGTAAGGCTTTTGTAAATTGTCGAAATTGAATATAAAAGTAATGTCCCAGAATTAGACTAATAAATTCAATTGGTAAGAATTATGGCATTCTAAGTTTATGCATTTATTATCTGTAAGAATATGCTGAAAGGTATATCGATGACATCTCGAGAAAGAGTATTAACGGCACTGAATCATGAAGAGCCGGACAGGGTTCCGATACAGGTTGATTTTACACCCGAAGCGGCAAGGAAACTTTCCGATTATCTCAAACTCGATGATTCCACTGCGGAAGCATACAGCGGGAAAATATCCGAATTGCCGATTGTTATGGGGCACGATCTACTGGTGGCCTGGCATGGAATAGCGACAAGCTACTATCTTAACGAGGATATGGAAGAATATGTATGCGAGTGGGGAATTACATGGAGGTGGGTGGAGTTTTCCGGGGGACGCTACACTGATATTGTCGGGCGACCACTCAAGGATGAGTCACGCCTGGATTCATACAAATGCCCCGATCCTGCCGAATCCTGGAGGTACGACTCCATTCGGGAGTTGAAGCGCACTCATGGCGCCACCCATGCTATTATCGGCGGAATGCCCTGCACGCTTTTTGAGGCCGCATGGTACCTGAGGGGATATGACCGTTTCCTTATGGACCTTGTGATAAATAAAGATTTTGCACATACACTTCTTGACAAATTGTATGATTTCCAACTGGTTACCGGGACAAAACTGGCCGAAGAAGGCGCTGATATTATCTGGATAGGGGATGATTTTGGGACGCAGAATTCTCTTATTGTGTCCCCCGTTTTATGGAGAGAGTTTTTCAAACCGCGCTATGCTAGCCTGATCCAGGCGTTTAAGAGCATAAAACCGGATGTAAAGATTGCCTATCACAGCGATGGCAACATCGAGGCTCTGCTCCCGGAATATATTGAGATAGGAGTCGACATACAGAACGCGGTACAGCCTAAATCAATGGATCCAGCTCATTTAAAGAAAAGGTTTGGAAATAACCTCAGCTTCTGGGGCACTCTTGACATTCAGGAAACGCTCCCGTACGGCACAATTGAGGATGTTGAAAACGAGGTTAAAGAGCGTATTCGGACAGTTGCGCCCGGTGGTGGTTTGATACTGGGACCTTCGCATAATATCCAGCCGGATGTGCCGCTCGAAAACATCCTTGCCTTTTACCGGGCAGTTAAGAAATATGGGAATTACCCTGTAGTGTGAAATGTGAAGTGAATGCTGTTCTATTCTTAATAAATACTTGCCGCGCATATTGTTAGGCGCGTTCGGGCGAAATAAAATAATACGAACCCACATCCACGCTTGCATTTAACCTCATGGCCGTGTCAGAGCCGCTCGATTGAGGTATTACCGCAAATATTCAATCTCATTGAATATGGAATATGGAATTGTGCGCTTTCAGTATTCTTGAGATACTAATTTGAAAGCAATCCTTCGGTATAATGTATACCATACCCCAATGGAAACTTCTCCGAAATATTTAGTGGCAGTTTCCCGGGAGCATCGCGTTTTCCGAAAATAACTTCAATAGCGGCGTGTATCGAATATTGAGACGGTGAATACGGAATTATATATCCCCGGGCATCGGGGAAATGATTTAACAGGTAAGGATCATAAAATGATGTGATAATTATCTGGTCGTTGACATTTTTAATAAGGTTCATGAGGTTTTTAATTTCCCTGGGAAGATCTGAAGTTTTAGTAACATTATCTGGCTTTAAGAAAAAAGAACAGATGACAACATCGGCCTCGGCCGCACGACGCAGGGCTTCATGCTGAATACGCTGGTCAGGTATTCCAAAAATATTTATTTGTCTTGAATTCTCGGTTATTTGTGATACTTTATTTTCATAAATTGTGGCATAATGTGGAGAAAACTCATCTAAAAAGGAAATTGTTAACGTATGCGTATTTTGATAATCAACAGGCATGATATTGTTTTCGTTTTTCAGGATTGTGACACACTGATTTGAAATATCACGTGATGTCTGATGGTATTCAGGCAAGCCGATACCAGCCATAGGACGAAGGAGTCGAATTTTTTTCATCAAGTGCAGATTCAACTGGTTTTTCATCGAGACAATTTTTTGGGCGGAGACATTAACCGGTTTCATGTCGATATTACCGGATTGCATCTCATTGAGCAATATATCTAAAAGTGGTATATCGGTACCAAATACTTCAGGTAATATGAACATGTTGTTTCCGATTTTCAATGTTTCAAGAAGGGTGTTCATTTCTTCGATTACATAATCCGGTTTATTTGAAGTAATGAGTTTGCATACGAAAAGACCATTGAACCCGAGTCTATCTCTCAGCATGTCTGATATTAAATGTTCTGAAATCGTTCTTTCATGTAATTTATCATAGTCTGTTAAATCTATGGGGGAGCCCATAATTGATAGAACTCCTGAATCGACACAGGATTTAAAAACATCAAGCTGATCCGGGGCAATTTCATCAGGTGATACGGTGAGGAGGGTTTGGGGAGCTTCATTCGGGAAAAATTTCATACAGGCAGCAATGCCGACCTCCTGGCAACCTTTAATATACCTGGAACCGAGATCTGCACTAAGTACCGGATCATTGCCGAAAGATTGTAATTGAAGCAATGTATTATCAGGATCGATAGAAATATTTACAGCAGGAGCTGTCAACCAGTTTATTCCCTGGGCTTTTGCTTCGACCGATGTGATTTTCCCCTGACGGTAAGCAAATTCTCTGGAAAGTGAGGCTCCGAGGGCTAAAGGGAATGGGAAGCGCGTAGCTTTGCTGTCCCAGTACCATGCGCCGCTTTCAAAGTTTGTTGTTATAAATAATGGAATAACTGAAAGGTTTTGCATTTTCACAACTTCATCATGCAGTTTGCTGCCGTTAAATTCATTTCTTATTTCGAGTTTTACCGAGTCGAGGTTTGCTTTCAAGAAAATAGCCCCGGGTTTGTATTTCCCGATGAGAGTATTAATATTTCTTTGATAGGTAGGATATAAAAAATAGCTTATTGGATCAACGCTAAGGCAAAAAAGCTGGCCGATTTTCTGGTTATCGTCAATAGTAGATAATGTGTCCCCAAGCCAGTTTACTTCAGTGTCGCTGACTTCCTTTTCACATCCTGTAAAAAATATGATGCTGAATATAAGTGACAATGATACAGCTGTCGATAAAACTTTATGGGTTGTTTTCATGCTTTTTCCTTTTTATATAATTTTAACCACCAAGATGCATATCAAATAAAACAATAAATTTTGTTTATAACAACTACAATTATAAATTAATTGCTTGTTATCTCATGTTTTTCATGAGTAATTCAATTCAGGTTTGTTTTAAGATAGCATTATTTCTAAGTGGAGAGCTTTAATATTTGCCGGACAACAGTGAAAAAAGACTGTTAATTTATAGTTTTCATTATATTTTGGCCTGGAAATAAAAGGTCATAATCAAATAGTTTTATAAAAATAAAAATATGTATTTCTAAGAGCTGATATACAGACATGAAATTTGTTCATAATGTATAACAACGACATTTTTATAAAGAAGTACGAAGTTCGAAAATATTATGTCCTGTGAAATCATAAATCAAATATTATTTGTTTGAAAAAAACATGGAATTAAATCATATTATTTGTTAATATATACCGTCAAATAGATTATGTCTGATATTGAATAAAACTTTGTGAATATGATTATACGGGCAATTTCTATGTTTTAAATCCGAATGAGTGATAATTATGAATCAATTACAGAAAAGACTGCAAAAACTGAATGAAGTGAAAATCCTGATCATCAGGCTCAAACCTCTTGGTGATACGGTTTTGATATCACCAATTTTTAGAAATATCAAAAAATTGTACCCTGAGGCAAAAATTGATGTGGTGATATATTCCGTTTTTGCCGATGTTATAAAAAATAATCCGTATATTGATAATGTTATCATTTTAAAAAGAAAATCCCTGAGCCCAATATTCTATCTGATAAAGTCGCTTTTCAGGCGATATGATGTTATCATCGATTATATCAATACACCTCTTTCCGCCGCAATAGCGTTATTCAATAGTGCCGATATAAGAATTGGAAATTACAAGAAAAGAAACTTTTTTTTCACACACCGGTTGAGAAATTCGGAGTGTGTTTACAGCACTGTAAGGAATCTGAGGAAATTAGAGCCTCTCGGTTTGAGTGATTTTAGTGATTATCTTCCTGACCTGTACCTCGATGAAAAAGATATTGCCCGAGCCGATAATTTCCTTCACGGATTACCTGTTGAAAAAGGTATCATCGGATTATTTGTTTCATCAAAAACACCATCGAAGCAATATCCTGTAGAGTATTTTGCCAGTCTGGGCACATTAATAGCTAAAAACACACCGTACCACATCCTTTTCTTATGCGGCAGGGATGATATGCACGCATATTCGGTCCTCAAGGAGCTTGCCTGTAAAGAAGAGAAAATCCATATCCGAAAGCCTGATACAACATTGGGTGAGTTCAGCGCTTTGATATCCCGACTCAAATTCTTCATAGCTAATGATTCGGGACCGAAACATATTGCCACAGCTTTTAACATTCCGACTTTGACGATTTTCAGCACGTCGACTGAAAAAATGTGGAATCCTCCTGATATACGACGTTTTCCCGTGATAAGGAAAAAGATTGATTGTGCTCCCTGCCACAAGGCCGAATGCCCACTGAATACAATGAAATGTATGAAAGATCTGCACCCGGAAGAAGTTTTCTCGGTTTTTGAAAAAGCAATAAATATAGTCAATGCCATGTAAATTCTTTGCGCCTTGGCGACGTTGCGAGAAAAATAATGAAATAATCGGTTTAGATATATATTTGGATTTTAAAGGAGAAGATAAAATGGATGGTTCTGTATCGAGAATAAATGAAGGAAAAAAGTCAAAGGTACCTGACGAATATGACATTGTTATCATCGGTTCCGGCCCGGGAGGATATGTGGGCGGAATCCGCGCATCACAACTGGGCCTAAAAACCTGTGTGATCGAAAAGGATGAACCGGGTGGGGTATGCCTCAATACAGGATGCATCCCAACTAAAAGTCTTCTTCACCAGGCGGAAATATTCATGTCTCGTGTTGAGCTTGAAGATATGGGTGTTGATGTTGATATTAAATACTTTGATTATCAGAGGGTGTTCAGAAAATCCAGAAAAGCGGTAGAGACACTTTCAAAAGGTGTTGAGTATTTACTGAAAAAAAACAACGTTTCTTTTATAAGGGGAGAGGCGGCGCTTGTTTCGAAAAACGAGGTTTCTATTAATGACGGCAGGATTGTAAAAGGGGAAAATATTTTGATTGCCGCCGGCTCACGCCCTGGAGAAATTCCCGGTTTTGAGTTTGACGAAAAATATGTGCTCTCTTCAACCGGGATTCTTTCTCTAAAGGAACTTCCTGAAAAGCTTCTGATTATAGGCGCAGGCGCTGTTGGCTGCGAATTTGCCTGTATTATGAATGCATTTGGTGTTGAAACGTATCTTGTGGAAATGGAAGAACACATACTGCCAGCCGAAGATTACGAAACAGCGGAAGTCGTTGAAAAGTCATTTCGTAGAAAAAAAGTTACTGTCATGACAAAAACCCGGCCCGTTTCAATGAATAAAAATTCGGGGAAAATTTCAGTGACACTCGAAAAAACAGGCAGCGCTTATGAAGTTATCGAAGTTGATAAGATACTTGTAGCTGCCGGGCGGATTCCAAATATTGAAAGAATCGGTCTAGAAAATGCAGGAATAACCACGGAGCATGGATTTATACCTGTGGGAGATTATTACATGACAAAAATAAAAGGGGTATATGCTGCCGGTGATGTCACCGGGCCGCCATTTCTCGCGCATCTGGCATCAAAAGAAGCTGAGATAGCGGTTGAGTATATGGCGGGAAGAAAAACGGAACCTGCAGTAGACCCTGACGCTATTCCGTCAGGAATATATACCGCTCCACAGATCGGGAGTTTTGGTGTTACCGAGAAAAAGGCAAAAGAAATAGGAGTACCGTATAAAAAAGTAGTATTTCCTTACAGGGGTATAGGAAAGGCTGTCTCTGTCGGAAAGACCGAGGGCATTGCGAAAGTGATTTTTGATCCTGAAACAAAGGAAATTCTGGGCGCCCATATCGCGGGAGAAAACGCAACGGAATTGATCCATGAAATCCTTCTGGCAAAAACATCCGGGCTCAGTCCGGCTGATATTGCATCAATGATTCATGCTCATCCCACGCTGTCTGAATTGGTTCCGGAGGTTATGCGGGCGGTGTATGGTAGATCAATTCATTTTTAGAAATGGATTTAGTTTTCAAAGCGGATAATTAAATTTTAGGATAAAGGTTCTCCCTGTTTGTATGAATCAGCCAAATCAAAGTGTCTCTGGCATGAATTTAAAGCGTTACTTTAGCTGCGTATTAAAATTTAACCATATATTCCAGCCTTACAAGATCATCCACAGTAACATCGTCCTCATCTTCATTGATTTCATAGTTCAACATAACTCTATTAACATACTTTTCAGCATTTAAATTAAAGGTAACTCCCAGTGTGTATCTCTGCTGAAAGTTATACTCAAGGTCGGTATCGGGATCATATCCCTCGATTCGGAAAGCAGGCGTTATCATATTCACATATTCAGTTGTGGTTTTCCAGTCATATGCCGCAAAAACATAAAAAGAGTGTTCGGTCAGGGCGGCATGTTCCTGTTGAGCGATTTCTGCTGCATATTCCCATCCTCCGGCTTTTCCCCTTGCACCAAAGTTAATAAACACATCCTTTTTTTTGTCTGCCGGATTGTTTTTCCCGGTATAATAATTCCCGGATACCTGAAGTTGTGGAATAATTCTTCCGACTACACGGAGAGCCAGGCTTTTATTATAATTCGTTTCGGCTTTATTCTGGCCGGCGCCATTCATCACGGCCGCGATTATGTCAAAATAGCTGCGTTTATATGTTGCCTGGATTCCTCTGTCACGTATGTTCGGGGAAACATTTTCCTTGATTAGCGGGCATTTTATGAATGCAATTTTTGTTGAAGAAACGAGATTGTCCGTGCTGTATGGTGTTTTGTACTGTCCTAACTTGACAGATAGACTGGGAGTTATAAGGTGGTTTATATAGGCGTCGGACAGAACATCTTTTCGGGTCATATCAAACTGTATTCCATAGTCTGTATTTGTTAAAAGTTTACCTGAAAATTTAAGGCGGGCATTGTTTACATTAAAGTTGCTCCGCTCATCACTTTCAGTGAAAACATAATCTATGCTGGATTTTATATATCCGGCAATATTTATCTCAGGATTTTGGACATCGTCAACCGGACTTTCCTGTTTTTGACCGGAAGCAGAAACCGGATTATTTAAAAAAAGAAACAGAAAGCAAACACATATTTTAGAAAGAGTGATGCGTTTTTTCATATTAATGCTTATAATGTACCCCATAAACTGGACAGAAAAATAAGGTGTGAAATCTCCTAAAAGAAATAGTATAATTAAGCAGAAAAGGAGATGAATTATGGGGACGACACGGAAGCGTTATGATGCT
>JABHYP010000563.1 GCA_018656855.1 Candidatus Latescibacterota bacterium
AATTGTGCCACCGGTTTTCCTCTTCGCGTAATAACAATATTCTCACCAGCGCTTACTGCATCCAGCAGGCTGCCTATTTTCTCCCGAGCTTCTCTGACAGATACTGTTTTCATTTACTTCCTTTGAGCTATTCGAAGGTTTGATATTGAATTTCCTGGAACCTGTTTTATATGTACATAAATATTGTGTACACGTCAAGCAATATAAGCTAAAAATCCAGTAATGGATAGTAAACTCTTCGAATATAATCATTTAATCCAAAGGTTTCGACTTTCGGGAAATTGAGTCGACTTTCATGCGTCCTAAATTGACTGATATGGAAGGTATTGGGGGGTAGTTTGGTGGAGGAGACTCCAACTCAACTATGTAAAAACTTCAAGCTACTCAACTCTTATTGAGCTTTTCTTTGCCAATTTGATTAGTTTTTTGTCTTTTGTTAACAGAGTTGCGTTGTTCCTTCTGGCGAGGACCAAAAACATTGCGTCATAGACGGGATGACCGGTCATACAAGACAGTGCGAATGCTTCTTTATAAAATTCTCTGGAGCTGACAATATCGTCAACTATTGCTAGTGAGTCATCTATAGCTGATTCACATATCTCCAATGAGAGATCTCCAAATTGATAATATTTCCAAAATACATTTGTAATCTCGGCGATATATACATCAGGAGAAATAACCCAATCAGCTTCAGATATTTTTTCCCCGATCTGTTTGGCATCATTTCTCTGCAGCACAACTTCTATCGCAGCGCTCGTATCTAATACTAAAATCATCGCTCCCTGTCCTCCCTGATTAAATCAACTGGGTCTTTTAATGATTTTTCATTTAGTTCCAATTTCTTCAGGCTTATTGTCGACAACAACTCTTTTCTTTTATCTTTTGGTGACAAAATTGTATCTAAACCTTTCGCCAGTGAAGCAATAGTTTGCTGAGCCAAGCTCCGGTGCTCCTTTTTTGATTCTTCAAGAAGCTTTTGATATATATGCTCCGGCACATCTCTCACCTGTAACGATTTCATGGTCTTCTCCTGTTTGAAAATTTGAATATCAATATGCAATATAATGCATTTTAAGTAATTATGCAAGCAGTTGCTCGGAGAATTAAATTGCTGGTGAAACGATGGAGGATACTTTCCTTATTTTACGGGGCCTGGCGGGGAGGGTCCGACGTGTTTCATTTAATACCATGTGAAACACTTGGGTAGTTGTTTGGACTAATGCAAATGATGTATGGCAGCAGTGAAAGTGAATTCTACCACGCTTTCTGCACCGCAATATCCTTAAAAGGATAATGCTTCACATTGAGACAATAGATTTTTCCGCCCGTAATAAAAACAGTCGCTGCCAGAATCGCATCGTTTATATCGATCCCATGACTCGGATGCCACTTGCGATAGAACTGACCGGCTTGATCAATAATGGTTTGATCCACAGATGCTGTTTTAAACTGGGATAAGAAGAGTTCTGTTGCTGCCTCTTCTTCTGGTCGCATAAAAAAAACAACTTCCGCTCTCTGCACAGCGCCGATCCAAAGTTCATTCTTTTCCACATCTCTCAGTTTTCGAATTAGCTTTGAGGCTTTTCGCTCTCCTCTTAGATGCCAGATTAAAACATCTGAATCAATATACGCTCTCATTCCTGATGTCTTACCATTGTCCGTTTAAATGCACTCTTAATGGAATTGATGGTTTCCTCAGCCGTCTCATCCCTGTTCCATGCGCCCAAGGTCATTTCAAGGACATCAATTTTCCCATTCTTTCCAATTTTTTCCGCGTATTCCTGTATTGCAGTTTCAATGACTTTTTTTTTGGTCGTCTTCAATTCACTGGCTATTAAGCTGATCTTTTGAATTATCTCTTCGTCAATGCGCGCTGAAAGAATCTTATCCATGGTATATCTCCAGTTGTTTATGTAAGAAATATAACGTAAGAAATTTCTACTGTCAATCCCTTTATTAAAACATGCAGCTCATTTATGAACAGAATAGTATTTTACAAAAGTTCTGATCAGAAAATTTTAACCCAGCCTGGAAGCATTGGACCGGAAATGGCCTAAAATTACTCGTAAATTCTTTTCATTCAAAGTCCTAGGCCATTTTTGCTTTTTTGACCCAACGGGATGGCTTCACCGTTAATTGAAGATTTAAAAACAAATATTAACGACCTATTGGATGATCCTCTATCGGGTGACAGGAAAATTTGGTATTTACAAACAACCTAAATATGGCCTACAAAAGTCAATTAGCTTTCAACACATCTGTGAAATGTGTGTTTTATCATAACTTATTATAATTTCAAATAAAACGCAGCTGACATGCGCTGCGTCGGCCGACAGTTGGAGAAACAATATGACGGACAAAACAGCAGACCTGGCTGGACCGGGAATTGGTAATTATAGCGAACTCGCACAGGAATTGCCCAATGATTACCAAGCCCTTCTTACCCCCATGGAGAGAATGAAGGCTGTTTTTGCAATTAAGAATTACATTGAGGCGAATCTATGCAAAGAACTCAACCTGAGTATGGTTCAGGTGCCTCTCATTGTCGATAAAGACAGCGGATTAAACGATTACCTGGATCGTGACGGATC
>JABHYP010000564.1 GCA_018656855.1 Candidatus Latescibacterota bacterium
CGCTTGCGTGGACATACGATCCGAATGATTCGCTTGTAAACCGTTACTGTGCACTCATCGGAATGAACGATCCCTTGAGCTATTTTTTGGGGAACTACAACCGGTTCAGCTATCTTTCACGAACATTCACACGAATGAAAGTCCATGTTGTCAGTATAACTCCCGATGCTATAATTGTGGATATCGATCCAGACGCCGTACCCACATTCGGCGCAAACGGTTTTATTATCCGCCGTTCGGCGCTTGAGAGTCTTAATTGGAAACCGTACTACTTCGACATCGATATGTTTCAGCAGGCGGTCGCAGCTGGGCATAACCGCATCGGCATTATCAAAACTGAGGTACGGCATCTCTTTTGTGACAATATTGCCATGTTCAGAAGAAAACAGGCGCGGAGAATACGTGATTACCTGTACCACAAAAAAAACAAGCGCCGTACATATAAATACAGTTCAGTATCACCGATGAAATATCTTATGTTTGTACTTGCGACTGTTACGGTGCTGCCGCTTCTCTGGCAGTCGGCACGCGGGAACAAGCATAAACCGGACAAAGCATGGTGGCTTCATCCGCTCGCATGCTGGATAACATTATGGGAGTATAGCCGGGGAACGCTTGTGTCTTTCTTCAGAACGGCCGAGTATGACAGGAGCGAATGGAAACAGTAAAAAAACTTACTTTCTTTACTCGTGCAAAGAAAGTAGCAAAGAAAGCACGCCCTGTGAAAAGCCTTTATCCTCGGTCGCAAGGATTTTTCGGGAATTGCAGAACTCACGGAACTACATCCCGTTCGTACATGCTGCAATTCATATTCCTATAAATCCTTGCGACCGAGGAGCTTTTCAACGGGGATTATAAAGAACAGTGTATACTCCCGGTAATGCGATATTTCTTCGGACAGTTCTAATCTGTTATTGAAAGAAATCATAATGGCAAAAAAGAAAAGAACAACCGCTAAAAAAGCTGAACCTGCCAGAAAATCTGGTGAAATTATTCCTTTACAGCTGCCGATTAAGCCGGATTTCATAGCGTTAGCCGGTTATATCCTTATCGCGATCACCCTCACATTTCCGCTCGTACTCAGGATGAACAGTTCTGTGTACGGCTTTTACGATCATATTTCGACCGACCTGTTCGGAATTATTCAGATTTATTTCTGGTGGATAAAGCACGCCATCATCGATCTTAAAACATCGCCAATTATGGCTCCGATTTTTGCGGCGCCATTCGGCTCACGCATCAACTTTACAAATTTTACCGGCTTTGCCCTTTTCCCGGTAACAGCGGTGTTCGGACATATATTCAGCCGGAACTTCGTTATACTCCTAAATCTTATTGTCTCCGGCATGGGTATGTTTTATCTCGTCAGGCACATAACAAAAAATCCGACAGCAGGATTTATCTCAGGAGTTATTTTCGCATTCTGCCCCAATATGATGGTACGTTCTTACACGACTTTTGATACAACTCAGGTACAGTGGATTCCGCTCTACACGCTTTTCGTTTTGAAATTTATTGAAAACCGCACATGGAAAAATGCTCTTCTGACGGCGCTGTTTCTCGTCTGTAACATCCTTTTTACGATGCCATATTATCTCGTGTATCTTCCGGTACATACGGTGGTTGTACTGCTTGTGTATGCCGGATGGCGCGTATGGATTGAAAAAAGGAAGTTCGGCGGCTTTGTCAAAGATATAACATCACCTGAATCGATCAAGGCATGGGTGAAAATTACAGCGGCACTCGGCTGTGTTATTGTCGTGTTCCTCATTTATTTCACGGTAGTTGTCGGGGGCAGCGAATTTTCTTCATCCACATCCTTCCAGCATAAAACCGAAAAACTCGACGAACTCTCCCTCAAATCCACAGATTACCTCATGCCCCATCCGAGAAGCGCATTTCTCAAAGGAAACATCAAGGAGTCCTACTGGAACACGAAACGTCCGGGTAAAGACCCCGACAGCTTTGTCGCTTATATCGGCTATGTCGCTTTGATCCTCGCATTAACAGGCGCAGTCAAAGGGCGGAAGGGAGTTTATACGTGGATACTCATCGCGGGAGCGTTTGTCGCGTTCTGGTCAACACTCGGCCCCAGTCTGTTCGGAATACCCACACCATCGGGTATGATTCATGCTTTATATGCCTCGTTCGCCCGGCGAATTCTCATCTATAAGGTATTTGTCCAGATGGGTGTCGCCGGACTCGCCGGAACGGGAACCTGCTATATTATTGAAAGGATAAAAAGCCGGAATGGCAGATTGCTACTACCCGTTGTCCTGACAGCTCTCATACTTTTCGAATATACACTCGTACCTCCGGCGCTGTCTGTAGACCTCAGGAACAATCCCGAAATATATGAGCGCGTCAAAGAACTACCCGAAGAATCCATGCTCATAGAAGTTCCTCTCCGCAGGAACAACGGTAACCTTTTCCAGGGGTATCAGTACTACCAGACAATCCACGAAAAGAATCTTTTCAATCCATATTTCGGAATATCACAGGTCCCCGAAAGCATTCGACCTTTTTACACGAATATGGCTGTCCCGCTCGAGGCGCAGTCGTATGCAAACCTTGCCGCACTTCGGTACCTGGGAATCACACATCTTGTCAACCATTGGATTATTCGCACAACGACAGTGAACTTCGGTTTCTTTTTCGCTCCGGGGATTTTTTCGGATAACGTTGAGGGATTGAAAAAAATATACACATGCAATCGCGACCCGAATGTCGGGCCGTACCCGAGCCCCTTCGACTATACTTTCGCCGATCTGTACGAAATTACCGCGGAACCATGCCCTGTAGCGCTCACTTTCGATTATAAAAACCCCTACGAGAGTGTCGAGGGGATAATTCGTCAGGAAATGATGCTGCCCTGGGGCCGGGCATCGGCACTTGTGGACACAACCAAAACTTTTTACTATCCTGTTGCCGATGGCGAACGTCTC
>JABHYP010000565.1 GCA_018656855.1 Candidatus Latescibacterota bacterium
ATCCATTTCATGCATCCCAAAATAATCGACTCTTTCGAAGGAAAAAACCTTGTTTCAATTTTATAAATATCATAATTTGAACTTGTTGGAAGAATATTTTGGAGTTATTCGTTCCCGTGATTTTGATATGGGGAATACCGGGATAAAACAAATATTTATAACATTCCTTCCGAAAGGGAAAATGGCGAGGTTTTTACCGTTGACGTAAAAAAATGGTTTAACGGCCACAAGGCCGCTTATTCTATAACATGGGATGAACTCTGGGGGCATCAAAAGACACAGGATAATGTTGACAAAGCTGTTGCCGAGATATTAAGCAGAGGAATGCGGGTGGATTTTGAAATGAATACCTCGACTTTTGAAAAATACCCTGACTTGGTCGCGCAGATTCGTGACGAAGTCATTCCCCGCGGAATTCACTTTTTTGGTCATGGACATCTTCATGTCCGCAACGATTCTCTTACGTTTGAAGAAGCCTTCCAGAATTTCTTTCAGTGTTATTATTTAATGGAAGAATGGGGATTTAATCCCAAAGCTTATGCATACCCCCACAGTTCCGGTTATTTCCCCAGCACTCAACTTGCCTGTCAATCAGCAGGATTTATCTTTGCACGCGGTAGCACGTTTGAACCTGACAAATATTTTATCTGTCCCGATGATGTAAAGGAACCGGAAAACTGGTTTTTTCTACCTTCCGTCCAAATAGGACAGCTATGGATATATATACACAACCATGATGAAATGAGGCCATTGCTCGAAGCAACGCTGGAAAAATCGGCTTGGCTGATAGGTTTGTATCACGCGCTGGGCTATCCGGATGGATATTGTTATTATCCATACGAGGATTTTTTGAAAGACCTTGATTTTCTGGAAGAAAACGATTTCTGGTGTTCCAATATGGATATAATAGCATGCTATATAAAAGAGCGTAATAATTTTCAAATGGATGTAAAACTTATATCATCCGGTAATAATCTAAAATACGATGTCGTTTTCAACGATAATCTGGACAACGCCATCTATGACACACCTCTGACAATCGAATTAACTTTCGATGCCAGCGTAGGTATTAAAAAAGTCAAGTTTGAACCGGAAATAGATCCTGGAAAAGATATTTATACAATCACCAATAATAAGCTTCAAATAAATATTATTCCCGATGGACAGAAGTATACAATGACACTTTACAATTAAATTACCATTTTCTGTACGTTATTGATGAAATATGCACTGGTGTCCCTGTAAGTTACAATTACTATTAATAAACGTTTTCAATCCTTTTCTTGACAATATACCATTTTCATCCTGCTTTCCAGTGAGGAGGCTGCCGGATATCATGACAAACAAACGAATAATAGCATTTATCGTATTTTATGCATGTATCATTCTGCTCATATTTTTTACTCATTTTTATGTACAGGAACGCTATGGCCACAATCCTCCGAAGCAAAAATCCGAGACAAACTCTGTGATTTACATTTCATCCTGACAAATACTTTCACAGAGAATCCTTATTGCATAGTAAAAAATAATATTTGAAAATTTTATCAGGTTTCAGAGGTTCTGCATGTCCGACATAAAAGGAAAATCCTTTGTTATTGTGAAACATACGTACTTTGAATCCTTGGGAACCCCCGAGGCTGAATTAGTACGCTTTTTAGGAGGGCAGGCGTCATCGATTCAATATATACGCCATCCCTTCCCTGATGCCGACAAAATCCCCCTGAATACTACCATCGTAGAATACGGATCCGACGGTGAGTTGGCCAGGGAGATAAAAGCGCCGCTTTTCCGGGGACATTCGGTTCTATTCTACATAAAAGATTTTATTTTTTCCATCTATTACGTGTTTAAAAGCGGCTGTAAGGATATATATATAGGCGCTGATAACCTTAATGCACTTGCCGGAATTGCTCTGCGGTTTCTTGGAAGAGTGCGTTATGTCGTCTTCTATGTTATTGATTTTACACCGGCGAGATTCAAAAATAAACTTCTGAACACAATCTATCAATTTATCAATAAAATATGCTGTTATCATGCCGATATGATCTGGAACGTCTCAGACAGCATGATTGAGGGCCGCGAGAGCATCGGTATAAGCAGGGATCTGTCCGCACCTCAGGTCACCGTTCCTCTCGGCTGCGCTTTTGATGAAATATTGAGGAAAGACATCTCCGATATCAATCGTTACGACATCGTTTATTTTGGCTCTCTCAGAAAGGAACATGGCCCCGGATTGATTATCGAGGCGCTGCCGGCCATTATTGAGAAAGAGCCAAGATTCAGGGTTGTTTTTGCCGGCGACGGCGAATTAAGAGAAAAGCTTGTAAAACGATCTGAAGAATTGGGGGTATCATCGCACGTTCAATTTGCCGGTTTCATTGATTCAGGCGAGGAAGTGTACAAACTGCTCACATCCTGCGGGCTTGCACTTGCCACCTATCCATCGGAAGGCAGTACATACAAGCTTTACAGCGACCCTGGAAAAGTTAAAATTTATCTTGCGTGCGGCCTGCCGATTCTTATAACCGATGTTCCTCCTATTGCAAAAACACTTCAGGAAAGAGGCGCCGGAAAAATTGTTGAGCACAACCCCATGAGCCTCGCTCGTGCTGTAAATGCAATCGGTATGGATTATAATGGCTACAAACTTATGAGAGAGCAGGCTATTGTCCTCGCGGCTGAATTCGACTGGGAGGTAATCTGGCGGCGGACATTTGCATCAATGGATTTATAGCTATTCAGGCGGGAATATAAAGTATGCTTGAAAAATGCCTGGCAAAAGTATAAATTAATAACCACTATTTAAATTTGTAATCTGAACTCTGAAATTTCAACTACCGGAGAAAACATGAATAATTTCTGGGAAAACCGTCGTATTGTTGTCACAGGCGGGCAGGGTTTTTTAGGCCGATATTTGCTTGAAAGGCTCCAGAGCCGCGGGGCAAGCACCGTCATGACTCCGGGGATAGATGAGTTTGATTTAAGGAAATTACCTGATATACAGCGGATGTATAACGAATTAAACCCCGACATTGTAATCCATCTCGCTGCAGTTGTAGGCG
>JABHYP010000566.1 GCA_018656855.1 Candidatus Latescibacterota bacterium
CTCAATTTCACTTTAAAATGTGCGGTTTTTTTCTCTCCCTTTCCTGCCCATCCCATATTTACATTGTTATTGTATACATGGACATGTTGTTGAATATCTCTTTCGAATGTAAGCATTACTCTGTCCTCTCCAACAACAAACATTTTCTTCGCCTGTTCAAGTGCGGTTGGAAGATAACCGGTATTGGTATAGCTCACATCGATGTCATACATGTTTTTCTCATTTGAAGGCTTCACGTCAATCGAAGAAATTTCAATCTGGGGAAGATGTTTGGCAAGAAAGATATTAAACATGGCTTCCTTTTGACACCATTCTTCTAAAAATTCAGGAAGAGGATCCTGCCCGAAAAATTTCAATTTAAATCCACCGACCTCAACTTCTCCCAGTTCCGGGTGTTGAAACTTTTCCCAATCAATAAATCCTTTACCGCCGCATGCTTCATCATTCCAGCAAAGCCCATCGTAATCGTCGTATAAACCATTCTTATCATAATCATTAGTATTCCCATATTTGGCATATAGCTCATCTTGATACCATATGATCCCTTTGGTCCAGTATCCAAAATCAGGCATACTTCGAGGCCGCCGAGCTTGGTCCTTAATCGGAACAGCATCCCTTTTTATAACATGTCCAGGAATATAAACAGGCGGCCTCAGATGGTTATCAAATAAAGGGGGATTAGTCACCCGCCTTTCGATACTCCAATAGTAAGAATCACCTGCGCTGTCATATCCGGTAATCTGTTTCCCTTCCCGGTCGAAATATTCATAAAAAACCTGGTCTTCACTAATAGCTGTTGAATGGACATGATAGGCAGCCATTGAATGCATAGTATGTATAATACTGATATTCGGATGCGTTGAAATGAAGAGGAATAAGTCTCTTGTTTCCGGTTCAGAGAGTGGAAACTTACCATTACGCCGATTTGGTTTCCATACACTCGGATGGTTATTCCACAAATTTATTCCTCCGATTCCGTCTTCATTATATTTCCCATCGCCGTCATTATCAATTCCTTCACTTAAAACCATCCAGTCTCCTTCACCATCGACAACCCTTCTCATAAGTCTTCCTGTTGTATCCCGTGGATCTTGAATAAAATCGCCATTGTTCGGCCCCATCTTCTTTCGCATCATAGTTACAAATCCGTCGTCATTAAGGTCTTCTCTGGGGTCCTCGTCCAGCAACCCGTCACCGTCTTCATCACAAGGTCGGACCGAATAATAGAGGCAAAACGGTGTTTGTAAAGTGAGCTCTCTTCCATCGGGATTGTTCATTATTCTGAAGTACAATGCTTTTGTATCAATAAGTGAAGTAATTTCATCGTCTTTGCCATACTGTTTTAGTAAATAATCGAGCATCCAGAAGGCTGATTCGGAGGTTATAAGTTCCATGCCGTGAACATTTGCATCAATTAGTATTGCAGGTTTTTCTGTGTCTTTACCGGTCTTTTTATTTGTCAGTATAATCTGGGGTATATCGCGTCCCTCAAAGCTTTTCCCGGATATGTAATAATCGATAAGCTCCGGATAGTCCTCTTCCCATTTTTTCAGAAAATAAACAATCTCGTCATAGGTATGGTAATGCTTGAAGTCAAGCACACCTTCCTCCAATGGTTGTGTTTCTATATAGTTGGTTTTCTTAAATGAACTTTCACCATGTCGATATCCTTTGACAGTATAAAAACCGGAATCTTTTCGTGATAAATCGACCTCTTGTGCCGCACACAGCGTATTCCAGGCGATAACTACGAAAAGTAATATTGCAGGCACAAACCATTTTTGTAAGTCACGATGCATCATGTTTCTCCTATGTTTATTTTTTTTTGCCGATTCTTCAGAGTTTTCTTTTAAAGAGCTTTTCTTTTTTAAATTATCTTTTTTCCTCCCGGAAAATACATCATCAGGAGTAACATTTCCCAATGCTTCATGATAGCGTTTTGAGTTGTAACAATCAACAAAATTAGCTCTTTCTGCTCGTAGTTCATCAGTGGCTCTCATATTCAGAAGATCAGAAATCATTTTAATAGAAATATTTAAAAAAATGCTTGAATCAAGCTAAGAAATTGATATGTTTCATTTACAAACTAATAAAATCCGATCTAATGTCATATTTAATTTTGACATGTGGGAAATTGTATAATACAAAGGGAGAATGGAAAATGGGAAAGTGGATATACGTGATATGTTTTCTATTATTAACATTAAATTCTATTGCCGTCGCTGAGAATAGTATTGTAAGCCCAAAAGAGCAAAAAGAGTGGTTGAGACACCTCATACCGCTCCCCCATGAAATATCATTTAAAGAGAAAATCACGATTAATCCTAAAAATGTTTTAATCACTGTCAGGAAAAATGCAAGTGAAACCGAAAAATACGCCGCGTCGGAACTGAAGGCGCTATTCAAGGAGAAAACCGGTGTGGCTCCATCGGGCAAAGCATTTGAAATCATTATCGGGGTCATTGATGCTCATGGAAAACTGGAAGGAGCACTGTTGAAATCGGCTGAACGGCTTGAAATCCTCCCGCATAAAGAGCAGGCATACAGCATTCAGCCTGTCGGTAAAAACAAACTCTTGCTTGGAGCGCTCAATGAAAGAGGTGTGTATTATGCCGTACGAACCCTTCACCAGCTTCTTGAACCGTTTATCACAAAAAATGAAGTTTCTATTCCTCTGGTAGAGGTTATTGACTGGCCCGATATGGACGAAAGGGGTATCTGGAATTTCCCGAACCCAAAAGATTGGATACCCTGGCTTGCTTCCGTAAAACTCAATTACGGGAAAATGATTACTCAGCTTCATAATGTAGAAAGAGGCAAGAAAAACCGTGCTACTATCGACCGGGAATTGTTAATGAAAGGGCGTTTAATGGCCTTTAACTATGTTCCGGTGATTACTCACCTCAATTTTCTTAAACGTATTGGCCTTTATCGAGCATACCCGGAACTGTCGGGGGTCGGTGATGGCGCATTATCGGGGAGATATTTTGCTCACAAACGAGGTGACAATCATCGTGTGCCGAATGCGTCAAATCCATTGCTGACAGCAATAATAACCGAATGGATGATGGATATCGCTTCCCAGGGAGCAAATGATTTAAGCTGTTGGCTTTCCGAGCGACCCGCAGAGAGCGGAGATGATGAAACCTCTAAAGCTGGGCAGTTTGTGCTCGAGGCGCGTGCATTTGTCAACGCCTGGCGTGAAACACGTGAAACCTACCCGGACTTTAACATTCGTCTTTTTTTATCAACAACAACCTCTGAACGATACTACAAAGTTCTCGCAGAAACGCCCCCTGAAGTCAGAATTGAGCGATGCTGCTCCATGACACTTGAACGAGTTACTCACATACCGAGGGATCTGTTTAGAAATCCTCTGTTCGACAAATATGCTTCAGAGGGACGGTGGATAGCAAGTTATGATGTGCCTTATACTGCAAATGGCCTTGTAGAAACGCCGGAGTTCAAGGTCCCGCAAAGCTCGGCACACCGCATCAGGGATTTCGCGAGGCAACTGATTGAGCGTAAATATAAAGGCGCTTACGGGATGATGGCATTTGGAAATCTGGCCAGGGAAATCTGCGGTTTTAATATAACTGCTCTTGCGGAATGGTCATGGAACCTGAACGGACGCAGCGAAAAGGAGTTTGCAATAGCCTGGGCGACACGCGAAGGATTCGAGAATCCGGAAGCGGTAGGAGAATGGTCAGAACTTATAGGCCCCATTGAATTCGATGTCTATGACTCGGATTTTCCTGTTTGTTATTCCTGGGGAAAAGCGGTTAAAATGGTCGATAGCCGCACAAGACCCTATCTGGGGGAGGGTATGTTCAGATACTATGCGAGTCCCGAAGATTTCGACAGTAAAATCGCCAGATGCGAAAAGGCGCTGAAGATTGCTAAAACATTCAAAAGAACTAATCTTGCAAACGAAACCAGGGTCGTCATGTCCTATGTAAGGTTGGCGAAATATGTCTATGAGGTTGCAGAAAAGGTTGCCACTAGCGAACTCTCTACTTTAGAAAGCCAGGATATACTTCGTGATTCACTTAATAATCTTGAACTTGCAGGAAAAGAAAATGTTACAGCGATAAAAGAATGGCGTAACGCACTTGGTCCGAAACCATGGCATTACAGGGTTCATGATGCAATCAAGGCGACTGAAACAACTGTACAAGATATTTCTCAGATTGTGGAAGGGAAATATTTTTATTGAGAGCTTGTGAAAAAGATTATTTAACATCTTTGGTTTTCTTATAAGGAATGATTATTGGCCAGATAAATTGAAAGCAGTATGCTTAAAGGTTTGTTAAAAAATACGAATATAGCAATCAATGATATTGATATGGGGAATATCGGTTTATATCAGATAAATTTTGCAGGAGAAATGTTTTTATGGTGAGAACTTCGAAATGTATCGAGAAGCTTGAGAGAATGAATAAAACGTTGCGCCATGAGGAGCCTGACCGTGTCCCTATCAGCGATTTTTTCTGGCAGGGTTTCCTGAACAAGTGGCGGGAAGTAAATGGTCTTCCGGAAAATGCTGATATCAACAAGTATTATGATTTAGATTATGTTGTCACACTTCCAAATACTGATCCGAAAATCAGAGCATTCGAGATAATCAAATCAAATGACGAAGAAACTATTTTACGGACAGGATTCGGTGCGGTTATACAGAAAAAAATTGAATATCAAATGCCAAGCTGGTTGGAGTTTGAGACGGATACGATTGACAAAATGAAAGCGTTTGAGTTTGATGATCCGTGGGATGAAAGACGTTACTTCAGCGGTGGAGACCATCAAATCGCCGGAATCGAAGAGGAGTTTACCCGTGATATACCGCCGTGGATTGATACGGTTAAAGAATTATGGATTGATTTTCCGCTTTATGGTAGTATATGCGAGGGATACGAAACACTCTGGCGAATAATCGGATCAGAAAACGCGCTTCTGTGGATTGCCTTATATCCTGAGGAGGTGGGGCGTTTTGTTGAAAAAATCAACGAGTTTTCCATTGAACTCCTGAAAGCGCAAATAAAGGCGGCAGATGGAATGTTAGACGGTGCTATTATATGGGGAGATGTCGCATACACACGGGGAATGTTGTTTTCACCGGATTACTGGCGGAAATATTTCAAACCCGGGATAAAAACGATGATAGAAATCTGTCATGATAATAACCTTCCGGTTATCTATCACGGCTGCGGAAATGTGAGCGCTATTTTCGAGGATTTCATCGACATGGAAACCGATGCTTACAATCCGCTGGAAGCTAAAGCTGGTTTAGATGTTGTAGACATGCGGCGTAAATACGGCCATAGGATTGCGTTCTGCGGCAATATGGATGTGATTGCCTGGGCTCATGCTGATTTTGATGAGCTCAAAAGTTATGTTCTGAGAAAACTCAATGCGGCAAAAGGCGGCGGTTTTATTTTTCAATCAGACAATTCCGTGCCGGAAAATGTCACTCCAGAACGGTATGAATATGTGATTAACCTGGTACGAGAGTATGGTAAATATCCTCTTAATCTGGGTGAATATGATATTCCTGATATTATTTGAATAACTTGTTTAACTTTTTGTATAGTGCAGTATGGAGATGATATGTTTACAATTTTAGGATTCATTCTGATTTTTTTTGCAGGAATGTCAGACGGTTCTTTTTATTTGCCGATGAAGTACACGAGGAAATGGGAGTGGGAACATACCTGGGCTGTATTTTCATTTGCCTTTTTTGTTGTCAACTGGATTCTAACCTTTATTTTTATTCCAAATATCTTTGAAGTTTATTCCTCGGTTCCTGTAGGGGAAATACTCATTTTGTTGGTATTCGGAGCATTATGGGGCGTTGGCGCTATTCTGTTTGGAACAGCTCTTCATTTGCTCGGTATGGCGCTCGGATATCCAATAGGATTAGGAACGGTAGCCTGTTTTGGAGCTCTTGTTCCACTGGTAACCACGGAATCGGAGAACCTGTTTACCTATAAGGGACTGCTGGTAATCATCGGGATCATAATTGCTGTTATTGGAATTATAGTAAGTTCACGTGCTTATAAGGTTAAAGAAGATGCTGCCGAGGAGGCTAGTGGAGAACGTTCTGTACCCCTGATTATGGGATTATTGGTGGCAATATTTGCCGGTGTTTTTTCATCCTTTATAAATATAGGTTTCTCATTCGGAGAGAATGTAATCGAACATGCTCGTGATCTTGGCGTTTCCGACATACTCTCCGGGACAGTAGTCTGGTCTATCTTTTTCTCGATTGCTTTCTTAGTTAATATCCTTTATTGTCTGTTTTTGATGATTAAACGTCACACCTTAAAAGATTTTATAGGACCGTATATCAAGAGGAATTTCTCTCTTGGCTTGGTAATGGGAACACTTTTTATTTGTGCCGTTTATGTATACAGTATGGGTGCGACATGTCTTGGCACTTGGGGAGAAGTCCCCGGCTGGGTATTGTTCATGAGCGTTGATATTATTACCGGTAATATATGGGGACTCTTCTCCGGTGAATGGTACGGTGCACCGAAGGATGCGCGTAAATTGCTCAAAAGAGGAATGGTAATAATTCTGTGTGCCATTGTAGTCGTTGCGTTAAGTCAGTGGATATAAGTCGATAAGTTTGCTGTAAACAAGAATAAAATTCCCTCGTGATGATGATGTTTCAGAAGTAATTCCAATTTCATCAATGAACTGAGATTTTTCCTTGCAATTTATTTTCTTTGTCTTCATTTTTAATCCACAACCTTTGGATAATTTGTTGTTGGTTTATAATTCATATAAATACATTTAACTTGAACGGAAATAATTGTAAATGAAAAACAATTCACTTTCGCGTCGGAAGTTTCTCTGTAAAACATCGGCAATAGCTGCAGGTGCCGCCGCCGGAACGTTGGCTGGACATGGTTGTGGCTCAGAAAAGAAAATGAGCGCTGTCGATGCATCAAATATCAGGAATTACAATCCTAAAAAAAATGGCGGATGTTCAGTCACTTTCAGTTACGATGTTGATATGCCCTGTGGAGGCAATACCTACCTCTATGACAGACAAATTCCCTGGCTTCGGGGTGATGACGGTCACGATGCACATGGCCATCTCAACGATGATGTAAGGAACTATATAAAAAACCTGGCAACTACAGCAGAAGATTATAATGCAAAATTACAATTCTTCATACAAGGTAATACGTTCGAGAAACAGGCGGATGTTGCTTTGTGGAAAGAAATTGCGCAAAGAGGTCATGCCATTGATAATCATACCTACAGTCACCTGGCGCCTTTAGGGCAAAAATCGACACAAGAAATTGAACAAGAAATTACTCAGACAAAAAAGTTAATAGAGAAACATCTGAATACTGAGAATATCGGAGTGAGAACGCCGTGGGGTTATACCAACGGTCTTCTTCAATTCGATGAATTAAGTAGTGTAAGTTCTGCGCAGGAAGTTCAGCAGACTATCTTGAATTCCGGCATTAAATGGGTCAGTTCTCGTACATCGTCTTCAGAAGGAGGACAGCGGGTAACTGATGAAAGATCAATCGAAATGATTGCCGAAAGACAACCGTTTTACTACGATTCAGGACTCCTGGAAATACCTTTCTGCATTTTCCAGGACCGTGAGTATTTTGATTCAGACTGTGGCGGTGACCCCCTGAGACCTCTCGAAGAGTGGATTGACTATTTGAAAAAAGCTGTAGATTTCGCGTATGAAAATAACCTGTATCTCTCAGTTACGGTACATCCAAGTACGAGCTTCAAACACGATCCGAAAGGAAAGTATCTTAAAGAAATATATAGCTATTGTAAGAAGAAACCTGATATAGTCCTTTGTACAACCCGGGATATTTACCGGTGGGTATAAAACGAGAAAACATGACTAAGTGGTTCTTTTCATAAATAACCTGACATATTAAACTTATATCAGGCACAGTCATTGCGGGGCATAGCCAAAGTAATCCCTTCTCTTAGATTGCTTCGCTCACTCCGTTTACTCGCAATGACATATGGGAATTACTTTACACTACCTTTGCGCTTACATCGTTTCTGGCATTATATAAACAACGGCAAGTTTCTTCCGGGATTCAGCAGCAGAATCCATCCAGCAAACAAACTCGAGAATTTTCTGACAATGTTTAAGTTTTGTAGAAAATACTGTAGATATTGATAGGGGGTACGGTATGTCACAATCGATTCAAAAATCACTCACCAGACGAGGTTTTCTAAAAAATACAACTGCTGCATCAGCCGCTGCAGCAGTTGCATCCGGCATAATACCGTTTTTTCCGTCTTCTGTGGAAGCACAGGGGCGTACCGGCTCCTGTTTTGATGATATATACCGTCTTTTCCACATCGATTATGAATTCGGTAATTATAAAGAAATCTTCACGGGCTTTGATGCAGAAGAGATCGCACAGATTTTCCAGGAAGCGGGAATCCAGATGGTGAGCTATTTTGCCAAATGCGCCTCAGGATACTCCTATTATCCAACAGAAATTGGAGTGGAACATCCCGGACTTAAATTTGATTTCGTTGATAAAATGACTTCTGCACTGAAAAAGAGGGGAATCAGAACTTTAATTTATGTTTTTCCGGCAAGGGAACGACGTCTCCATAAAACGCATCCCGATTGGATTTACGCAGCTGGGAATGGCCTGTCGTTAGAGTCAGGCGAAAGCTATGCTACCATGTGTTTTAAAACACCCTATGTGGATAAAGTCATAATACCTCAGATGAAAGAAATTATTTCACGGTATGATCCGGATGGACTATTTGTTGATATAGTGTTGCAGCAATTTTTGAGCGATGTGTGTTATTGCAAATATTGTAAGGAATTATTCAATAATGAGGTCGGCGGCGAAATTCCAAAAGATGAAAGTGATCCAAAATCTTTTGCATATCGTAAGTGGTCGAACAAACACTTTGAAGCGCACATGGACAAAGTTTACCGCGCCCTTTCCGCAGAAAAACCGGAAATCGCCATTATCAACAACTATTGCTGGATGTCAAGATATCCAATTACACCTCCAAAACACTTCCCACATATATGCTGGGATACTGCAGCTCCGAATAGTGGTCTTTATGCATGGAATTTCTCCATAGAGGCGCGCTACGTTGCAACACTTACAGATGTTCAGCCGGATATTACCTGGAGTCTCATGAGCACTCGTGGAAACACCTGGGGAGATTATTCTATACGCGAGCCGGAGGCGTATATGCAGGAATTCGCTATACCGCTTGCCGGTTGCGGAAGAACCTATATTTCAGATGATGCATATCCATCCGGTGACCATGACCAGGCATACATGGAGATTTGTAGTGCAGTCAATAAGAGAACACAAGAATTGGAACCACATATTAAAGAGTGTAAACCGGTTAAAGATGTGGCTGTTCTCCATTCAGCAGATTCGATATGGTCAAGATCGCCCATGATAGTAACCGCAACATGGGAGGCCCCGCCGGCTTATTACCCGGTGTGTGGCGCTCATAAGGCATTGATAGAAGGTCACGTGCAAATGGGTATTCTCAACAGCGAGGTTTTGGTTAAAACCCTTCAGGATTATAAAGCCCTCATTATACCCAATCAACGCATCCTTAATAAACAGGAATGTGAAGCGATAAGACGCTTTGTCAAAAACGGCGGTATGATCGTCGCTACCTGCGAAACAGGTACGAGAGATACAAATAATAACCTTCTTAATAATTTTTCCATCGCTGATGTATTAGGCGTTGATTTTTTGGAGACTTCAGGAACTGAAAACTGTTATCTGAGGATGAGAACAAAGGATGATACATATAATTTGCCTGCGACAGATGTTCAAGTTACGGGGAATTATATGCGTGTTAAAACCATCACGGCAAAAACACTGCTTGAACTCGTTCCTCCTTATGAGGGTATAAAAACCGGTACGCCTCCGCCCGCATTAGTGGCTGAATGCCCCGGAGTTACCGTTAATTCGTATGGAAAGGGTAAGGCAATCTACTGTGCTCCTCAGATATTTACCTCGTATTTTAAGGAAGACACACCGGTTATAAGAAAACTGGCACTCTGGATATTCGGTCAAATTTATCCGAACGAATCACGAACTATTTTCCTTGATAATACTCCTGTCAATGTGGAAGTTTTCTTTAATCATCGGGGCAATGAACGATTCGTCCATCTCATCAATTATTCCGGCGATAAGCGTGAAATCGGCTCATCTCACACACAGGATTTCACAACCGTGCACGATATTTCTGTTCGGGTGAAGTTACCTGAAAAACCGAAAAGAGTAACCGTCGTTCCGGGAAGTAAGAACATTGATTTCAATTATTCAGGCGGCTGGCTGAAATTCGAAGCTTTACCTCTGCCAATTCATCATGTGTATAGAATAGATTTATAATAACCAAATAGATATTTATGAATTAATCTGGTTAGCGTCTTGTGACACACTGTTTCAATGTTTCGAATCCAAAATCTTTTACTGATAACACACCGCGCGGGAGATGTTAAGATGATGAAAAGTTTGCACAAAACAAAAAAGGGATTTAGTCAGCATCACCGGGACCTTTTGAAAAGTGACAGGCGCGGCTTTATGAAAAAAATGGGGCTGGCTGCGCTAATTACAGGGGTTACGGGATGCGGGAAAGAATTTGCCCGGGAACCGGTTTCTCAACAAATCCGTATCCCAATCCCAACGTATGAATCTTTCGGCTTAAGACCCATAATTAACTGCCTGGGAACACGAACGAGTATGGGTGGTTCTTTAATGCTTCCAGAAACAAAAATGGCGATGGAAGAAGCCAGCAATAATTACATCCCAATGGCGGAATTAATTGAAGCTGTAGGCAGGAGGCTGGCTGAGCTGTCCGGAGCTGAATGGGGATGTGTAACATCTGGTGCGGCAGGTGCACTCGTTGCAGCGACTGCGGGGTGTGTGGCCGGAGAAGACAAGAAAAAGATGGCGCAGTTACCTGATACAACGAATTTAAAAAATGAGCTGTTAGCTGTAAAGCCTCACCTTGAAGCGTATGAATTTTACCAAAGGACAATTGATATCAAGATGAAAGAGGTTGAGACTGTAAAAAAATTGGAAGATGCAATCAATGACCGGACAGCAATAATCTTTGTCTGGGGAGAGCATCTGGTCGATAGTAGTTTTTCACTCGATGATATTGTTCGTGTCGGGAAAAAGCACAATATCCCGATTCTGGTTGATGCGGCGGCAGAACGCCCTGATGTCCCGAATGTTTATCTTGAAGCCGGATGTGATCTTGTCGTTTACAGCGGCGGCAAATGTTTGAGAGGTCCTCAATGCGCAGGCATCCTTCTTGGCCGCAAGGACCTGGTTCATGCCGCAAGCATGAATATTGCACCGTTCAGTGCAGTAGGTCGTACCATGAAAGTAGGAAAAGAAGAAATAGTTGGTGTAGTAGCGGCGCTCGATCTTTGGCTCAATGGACGTGACCATGAAGCCGAATGGAAAGAATGGGAAAGGAAATTAAAGCATATCACCGATGCGATAATTTCGATCTCCACGGTATCCACAGAGGTTGTTCAGCCATACAGGCCATCAAATTATGCTCCGACACTTTCAATTACATGGGACAGGAACATAGTAAAAATATCACCTGCTGAAGTTCAGGAACAATTGGACAAAGGTGAGCCGCGAATAAAAATGTATGCGGGTGACAATGGGATGCAGATCATTTCATATATGCTGGAGGAGGGAGATGAAATCCCTGTTGGCAGGCGGCTGAACGAGATTCTTTCAGGCGCGGTTTGATATAAATATGTGAACCAGAAAATTCTTACTATGATGGCAATAAAAGATGGGGGAGAGAACAACCACCTACCTATTTATATATACGATCTACTTTTACTCCTATTGAATCAGTATCATCTTATTCGACTAAACACTCATTTTGTTTCCCATATTTTGAAATTGCGATAACGTGCTTTCATCCATTTCATCTGACGAAGAGCCAATGAGCCTTTGCCATGAACCGGCCCGTATTTGACACCATCATCCTGCCAGTTGATGATGGTTTTGCCATCCACACCGAGTTTAATATTACCGTTGCGCTTGATCAATGTAACCTTGTGTATGTCCTTTGATCCGCCGGGAACTCCGGGAGGGCCGTTTGAGACAAGGTAAAAGCCGTGATTTTTCCTGAGGTTGCTGACAATGCGGCCCGGATTTGTCGGGATGTTAGCATAGTATGATATGTGGTAACAGTTGATATCACCGCGAATATACCCGCCGAAATGGCCGTCGCGAGGTTTGAGTGAAGGATCGAAAATATTTTCGCCTTTCTGACCCATAGCGGCGAATATTGAGATGCAGAGCCCCATATCGGATATGGCCTGAAAATCCCATTCGGCGATGAAGTTTTCAGGCTGTATGCCGGGAGTCCAGAACACAAAATGGCCGTCACCGGGTCCGCCCTGATCTATTTCTTTTGACCCCATCGTTATCCAGCCCTCGGAATCGACCTCATACACTCCCGGGCCTTCCATAGTCCAACTGGCCATTTCCTTTTTGTTCGTGAAATCCGCTGCATAGAGGAGCTTGCCTTTGAGCGCGTCCACATCGCCCAAAGCAGGAGTCTGGCCATAGCCCATCAGATCGCTGATGTCGCCATGTTTCCTTTGCTGAACACGTTGTTTGATATCGCTCTCCGGCCAGAAATCTCCACTGAGTTCCAGGTCTTCGACATTTTTCCCTATAACCGGACTAACAGTCTGTTCCGTTATAGTCCAGGGCTTGACTTTTGTACCTGATACACGTAACGGGTAACCGTTTAAAAAACCATCGAACAGGCCGCTCGTACTGTCCCAGCGAAAAGTGGCATAATACCAAGAACCGCCCGAGAGAAGGGGAAGGTAAAGGTTCAGGCGGTTACCATCTTCCATAAGCCACTGCCATTCGAAGTTGACAACGCTTGAAGGCGGTTTCTTTTCGCTATTTTTAGAACCTCCTTCTTTCGCTCCGAATTCAGCCTGTGCCGCAGCAGCCTGAACGGATGGCGTATCGAGCAGCACCATAAACAGTTCCGATGATTCAACAAGATTCACAAGATCGCCCTGCGGTTCGACACCGTTATAGTAATCCTCGTCCACATAGAACCAGAAGCCGAGACTGCCTTTCGGGCCGATTGTGTCTTGGCGAGGCGCTTCGGCACATCCACATGCCAGGATCTGCAGTACAGCCAACAGTGGGCAAATCCAGCGTTTCATGTCACCTTCCTTGTTGAAGTTTGTGATGTTTTATTAACTATTAAGCTTTTACGTAATATCAATCGTCCATCGGGCTCCACACCCAATTGTGGCCTTCTTTAGTATATACTCCGGGTAGTGAAACAAGCGTATGCCCCTCGCTTCCGATCATCTTAACCGGCAGCCCTTTTTCAAACCACCAGTGGCTGATTTCCCGTGGCGCCCCATCAATAATTTTATAGCGTACCGACTCGCGGATATATCCATCGGGATTGAACAGTTCCCGGCTCACCAGATTGCCTTCGGGATCTCGGTATTCGCGATTGCTTATGACTCCATCACGGTAATATAAATGCCGTATCGGAATGCCATTTTCGTTGAGGTCGTAACGCTTCACAATCACACCCCAGTTATACCACTCACGGTGTATGACACCGTCGTGACGGTGGACAATCTCTTTGACAGCTTCCTCAGCGAGAAGGGCTTTATCAGAACTGCTCTCGACACCTGTAACAAGCCACCTGTCATTTGTCCATTGGAAATCGCCCGGTTTGTCGTGACGAATATGGATTTCCTTTATACCCTGTATTGTCAGTGTCGTGCTTCTGCCGCTTTCCAGCCCTGACCACTCCACTGCCATTGCCGAGTAGTCGCCATCGCTTTTCAGCTTGAATGACGATCCGGGCACAAGGAGTTTTTTCGTTATTTTTCCCCCGTTCAGGAACAAGTGGTAACCTCTAGTTTCATAATGGTTTTCGCCTGGGACAAGCTCGACTTTGCCATCGAAATTCACGAGGCAGGGTATATCAGGTGTGCGTATCACCGTAACATAGACATCGGTCTGGCGCTGCCAGATGAGTGGCGAATCTGGATCGGCCTTATTACCTTTTCTATCCACATTTTTAAGCCTGGAAGGAAGCGTGTCCAGGTTGCGTTTGCTTTCGGGAATAAGCCTCGCATCAAATGAAGTTACTATATCGTCACGGGCGATAAAATGGAGGTTTTTTGCATGTTCCATTATTGAAGCCGGACGGAGGGCATCGAGTTGAATATTGTTGTCACCGCGGTCAATGTGTATGGCGCGCCGCCAGGGCCTGAAATCTTCGAGAAGCGAGCCAGTTACCGGGATCGTGCCGTACAGTTCGCGAGTCAGACCATCAAAACTCGTCGCCGTTTTACGCTCGTATCCTATGATTTCGTTCTTTATTGACAGACGACCTTTATCGGGAAAACCTTCGGTGGACCTAACTGGTATGCTGTCGGTATCACGTGACACAACGTCCGCAGTCACTTTCGTTACCGAGCCTTCTTTCAGGTCATAGGTTGATGAGAGCACCACTTTTGTCCCATCGGGGCTCCCCTTGGCATCATTATCATGAAGGCCGGAGCCGGAAGAATAGCTGAATTCATAGGAATCATGCAGCCAAGACAGACCCATGAGAAAATCATGTCCATCACCCGATCGCATATCGACGAGAGGAAGCGCGCCGATATTGCCGCTTC
>JABHYP010000567.1 GCA_018656855.1 Candidatus Latescibacterota bacterium
AGTCACGAAGTTTTTTCGGCACATTTATAAATGTTCAAGCCTGTAGTACCTGTAATGGCGAGGGAAAGGTCATAAGCAATCCCTGCTCTGTTTGCGACGGTTCAGGTCGTTCGCGTGAAACAGAAACAATATCCGTTAACGTTCCGGCAGGAGTAATTTCAGGAAACTATATTCCACTACAGGGACGGGGGGATACTGGCCCGAGAAACGGCCCTTCCGGCGACATCATTTTATATATTGATGTGCTGGAGCATGAGTTATTCGAAAGGAGGGATGATGATGTAATCTATGAACTTCCCATTTCGTTCTCTCAGGCAGCGCTGGGCGATACGGTTGAGGTTCCTACACTGGATGGAAGAGCTCGCCTAAAGATACCTCCGGGAACTCAGTCCGGCAAAATATTCAGAATGCGGGGCAAGGGTATCCAACACCTTCAGATGCACGGGGCAGGCGACCAGCTTGTCAGAGCATGGGTCTGGACTCCCAGAGAGGTTTCAAAAACCGAGAAAAATCTGCTGAAAGAGCTGGAAAAATCACCTCATATTAAGCCGCCAAAAGGCGGCAAATCATTTCTCAGAGACAGAGAAGACTGAGTCGACTTTAAAATTATTACAAGCGGAAAGGATTTTTCTATTCCTCCGCGCTTAAAACAGCAATAGCATTTGCCTCGATCAGTTGTTCGGAGCCGTAAAGGTTATCAACAGAGATAAATGTCATCGACTGCTGCCCCTCGGGGAAAAACTCCTGAATAACCTTTGCCGCGTTGCCGAATCCCGCTGTATTCTTTCCCGCGTTCTCATCAACAAATCCCTGGAGAAACACAACATCATCCATTGTTGCATTGTAATTGGCAAGAACCTTTTCAATATTTTCAAGAACAGTTCGCAACTGCTCAGCAAAGCTCTTGCCGGTTTCCTTGTCGGTCAAAGGCATGCCGTTCTCGTCCAGGTTAGTATCGTAGGGTTGCTGCCCGGAAACGAAAATCAGATTCCCGGCTTTGACACCCTGTGCATGTGACCACTCTTTCTCCAGAGCGCCCCCGAAACCGAATTTCTGAAAGGCAAACGATTTCCTGTAATTCTCACGGTCGTTCTTGATCTCCTCACGGACTATTTCACGGACAGCGGATTCGCTTTTCCCACAGCCGGAAACTGCAAAGTGAGTAACGATCAACGCAAATAATAATGCCGCTGTAACAATACGTTTCATGGTGACAATCTCCTCTTGCTATGTTTTGTTTTAAAATGGCTCATCCAAATAATCTGTATCTGAAATAGCCAATAATAAATAATGAAGAGACATACAATAGGGATCATAAACCAGTAGCCCGAATTATTCACAGCACTATGGATCGTATTTCTGATAAATCCCCTCCGGTGAATTTGGGGGGTATCAAAAATTTATGAATAATCCGGGCTACTTACTCCCCCTTCATTAAACTGTGAGAAAGAGTTCAGGGGAATAAAAAGATATTCCTTCACATGAGAAACTATTTGTCCGAACAGTCACTTTTTTGGACGCTTGGCGGTAAATTTACCCCTCCAGTAATCTGCCCAGTCAACATTCATCTCATCGTAATCATAATCATCCCGCCATTTAATGGTGTCGCCATCAACTGTTCCCATAAAATGGAAGCGAATGCCCTTCAATTCGTTTCTGAGATATCCGGTAAAATCAATCTTGTTTCCGTTAATCTTGCCTCTCAGGGTTCCTTCTAAAAACTGACCCTTATAGGTTCCGGACAGCAATTCTCCATCCTGCTCAATTACAGCAGTATGAGTGGCGCTCCCAAGACTGAATTGAAGTGTGATGTTCCATTCTCCTGAAACATCCGCTGTTTCCTCAGCGACTGCCAATACGGGACAAACAACGCAGACCATCAGCGTTAAAGTACTGATAAATATATATTTAATCATTATTTTATCCTCACAAACAATAAAATATAAGATTGAATTATAAGGCTAAACAGCGCTCGATAAGACCTCGCTGATTCTCTGTGCCACAATAATTTCTTCGCTTTCTTCCATCATCCAAGGAGATATTCCAATCCCTGTGGATCTGCTGTATAATGCAATGCGTGGGTTTCCCCGCGCTAATTGAGATCTGGCCTCATCCGGATTTAATTTTACCGTGTTTTGATCCCAGTCAATTGAGAGGGTTGGGTATTTGTCGGCACGCCTCTTTGGTTGGACAATGTCTGTTTTAACCGAAGGGATTTCAGATACTTTTTCGCCAATGTAGGCAAGCCTCCGTTCCCACTCTTTCCACTCGGCATCATGATCTCGGCCATTGAACCATAGATCGACCGCTGTCAAGAGGCCCATAACATCTTCTTTTCCGGCCTTCATGGGGCGGCCGTAAGAATGATGCGGCGCCAGGTTCATAAAAGCGGCATGAACGAGATCTTTGCGACCCAGAAGCATGCCTGAACTCTGCGGCCCCCTTAGTGCTTTGCCACCGCTGTATGCTACGAGGTCGATTCCGGCTTTAATGTAAAAATCCGGTGAAAAAAGACGTTCGGCGGCAGCATCAACAAGAGTGGGAATACCATGTTTTTTGCCAATGGAAACCACCTCTTCAAGAGTTATACCATCACGATCAAAACCTGAACCAAAACAGGTGATCAATGCGGTTTTTTCATTTATTGCCGCTTCCATAGCATCCTTATTAGATTCAACTTCTATCCTTTTAGCGCCCACCATCCAGATGGCGCGGTCATAAGTATTACGGTGGTTTGAAGCGACAACAACCTCATTTTTCATGCCCCTGGTGTCTGGCAGCAAAGCCATCTTTTCGAGGTCTGTACCGGCGATACAAGCTGCTGTGCTACCTGCTAAAGCTGCCGCGCAGCCACATGTTATCATACCCCATTCTGCACCGGTCAACTCCGCAAGACGCCTTCCAACGCCTTCCATTAATTCATCCACGGGGACATAGTGTTTGCCTGCTTCCGTCATTGCCAATTTAACCTCAGGAAGCGTCAGTGACCCGCTTAGCCTGGTTAATGTTCCCCAGCAGTTAATTATTGGCTTTACACCGATCGATTCATACGTAGGAATTGGAATGCGGATTTTTTCAGTTGAATCTGTTTTCTGGCACCCCGCTACACCGGTAAGCGCCGCGAGCCCCGACCCCTTTAATAAGTCGCGGCGGGTAATTTGTTTAAGGAATCTTGATTTTTTGGTTTCATTGAACCTGAATTTCATATAAGAACCTCCAATTTTATGAACAGAATAAAACAGGTAGCTTTGTTGATTTCTCTTCTCTGCTAAATACATTTGATTGTACTATTTGTTAAGTAAGGTGTATTCCTTTCATATTTACTATATTTATAGAACTGGAGCTTAATATTGTCTTATAATCATTTGTTTAATCACGTTTTCTTCTCACGCCGACCGCATTCTTCGCGGCGATAAAAGATGCACGCACACGGACATCATTTTTTTCATAACCGGAATTCTGCATCAGGCACGTCCGAACACGAACACCCTCGCCTCTTTTGAAATTTGAGTAGTAAACTTTGTTCATTGGCACATAATCGTTAATATTACGCAGATATACTGTCCCGGAAACGATATTTGAGAGATTCAGCCCTGCCGCTTCGAGTACATCACTTTGGTTTTTCATCATTTGGCTGGTCTGCGTTTCAAGGTTTACGGTTGTTATTCCCTCGTCGGGGAAAAACCCTGACAAAGCTGACAAATAGAGTGTGTCCCCGGCCCAGACAGCAGGGCTTGCGGGATGTGCCATTCCTTCGGGACCGTACTTCATGCTTGCAGGTCGAACCACCTTGCGCTTAGAAAGATCAGTCGTGGCGATACAGGTTATCTCGACGTGGGAGTCGCCGGGAAGCCAGTCGACAAATATCGTGGCGCGGGCAGGCTCGTTACCGTACTCGAAAAATTCGCTGTACACTTTGTTCGTAATACCGTAGTTTTTGTAGTCGTCAATAAATATATGGCTCATCACGACATGCCGGAAATCAAGCCCGGCTTCTTTCAGTACCGATTCAACATTCCTCATCGACTGCCTGATCTGCTCCTCGATTGTTTCGGGGTGACCGCCGCCGGGAAGATGGTCG
>JABHYP010000568.1 GCA_018656855.1 Candidatus Latescibacterota bacterium
CGCTTCGACTGTACCCTCAAGCCGGTAATCAGGCCTTGAATCAAGAAACTCTAAACTTACAAGATTGGTCAGGTTTGAGGCTGCAAGTTGCTTAAACACCATATCCTTTATCATGTAGTCGGGACGTACCGCCCACCGTTCGAGTTCATAGTACTGTATTTTATTTGGGGAATAACGGTATATGATATTCTGGCGGTTGAAAATGCGCTGAACCTCGAATTTCCCTATCTGGAGCGAAAAGGGATACGGGCGTTGCGATGCAGGAATATTTTGGGATTTAGGTGTATAATTAATAATATAATACTGTTTTTCCGGTAGCTTTGGGTTGAAAAAACTGCATGCCGAAATAAGCAGAATTGCAACTAAAATAAAAAGTATTATTCTTATAAGTATCTTTTTATGCATAATCATTTTTTCCTACTCCACAAGGTCGGCGGATGTTGATCTTCCTCTTAAAAGCACCGATGGATTATCCCTTATAACATCGGTCGCATCACGCAGGTTTTCAAGAGCTTGTTCAAGGTTGCCCATAGAATTTAATATATCATCGCGCGCCCTCAGCACAATCAGGTCTGTGTGTACTACCATATCATTGGAGTTTTTCACCAGCGTGCGAAAATCGCTCATAGTCTCTGTCAGCCGGAGGCTGTCAATCTGGGTTCGAAACCTTGCGGTTATGGAAGATATATTTGATATTGCCGTTGTTATTTCTTCGGATTTAATAATCGTATTGACAGATGTAACCGAATCATTAACATTATCGACAGTCGTTGAAAGTTTTTTTATGAGTGTGTCAAGATGTGTCACTGCACCAGAGAAATGTTCCCTGTTTTCGCTCAATAACAAATTTGCCTGGGTGGTCATATCATTGATCGAATTAAGTGCATTTTGGAGGGATTCCGTGGTTTGGGGACTTAACATGAGATTGAGGTTGTTAAGTACCTGTTCCAGCTTTCCTATCATAATTTCAGCCCGTCCTGAAATCGTTTCAAACACCGACTCCCCCGCCACAATTGTACCACCAACAGACAGGATTTCAGATTCAAGGCTTCCGCCTATCAGTTCGATATATTTCAGACCGGTAATACCGACTAATTGCATAGTCGCCTCGGTATCTTTTTTAATAGGTGTTCCACGTTCGACCTCGATCGCCACTATTATGGTTGCGACATCCTTCACCGCAAGATCCGATATACGTCCCACCTGGACGCCGTGGTATTTTACCGCCGATCCGGGTTCGAGGCCAGTTACTGAAATATCCTTGTACTCTATATAATACGTGTCCATCTGTGTCAGCAGCCTGTGACCGACGAGAGTAAGAAAAAAACCGAGCAGAAGAGTGCTGGAAACAATAAGAAAAATTGAGAGGCGAACTTTCTGCGTTCTTGTAGCCATTAAAAAATTACCCGTATGAAGTTTAATAAAAATCTAATATATATAAAAATTATGTTCTGCGGTCACTGATGTCAATGCAAATAATGCAATATTTTATTTACAGCTTCTGCTGAAAGTATAAAATCATATTATTTATAAAAAAAACTTTGAAAAAGAATAATTTAATGAATTGTTATTGACATATTTTCAATACAAATACTCCCCCTGAAGAATTTCTGCAGGAAGTCTTAATAATAGAAGACTTCATGTTCTCGGGCGCGATATCCATTTTATCATTGCCGTAATCGAGAATGAGAATAATTAATAAAAAGCTTAGAAATAAGTGTAAGACCATTGGATGCTTGGAAAATACTGCTCATGGAAAATTTTTATTTCATTTCTTATTGAGATAGCTTACCTTAATAAAGATATGTAGTTATTGACAGTGAAAAAACGAAATGGAGAAATGGATTAAAGATTAAGAAAAAAATTAATCCAGACTGTTGATGTAATTCATGAATCACCTCTACTATACGCAACAATTTATGTTGTTATGTATAGATTCTTGACTTATAGAAAAATTAACCTGAAGCATGGAATCCGGAATTTATTTTCGGATAAGTATATATATGCCTGTAGAGTTCTACAAACACCCGCTTTCCGATGAAATTCTGCCCGAATTAAAAAAGGTTTTCGATTCGTTATTCTTGACATCCGGCCCGGTTACCGTGAAATTTGAAACAGCATTTTC